>NZ_CP036276.1:300000-435000 GCF_007747995.1 Symmachiella dynata
AGCTTCGTTGATATAAATGACGACCGCCACCGGCGCGCCCGGGTAGAAGAAAGCATCCTCTACGATCGGTTCCGTGGGTTGGTCCCCCTCAGTATCCTCGAATCGTAGATCGAGGATCGCATCCTGAAAGGCGATCGTTTCCGGGATTCCGGGTTTCATGCCGGGCCAACTCACGCGCAGATCGTGCTGCGAAGCGAGAACTTCTTCCAGTTTTTCTTCGTCGGTGGCGTCTTCGGTGTCGGTGAGCAGTTTGTCCTGAATTTTATCCAGGACTTCGACCTCTAAACCGAGTTCTGATTTCGCCCACTCGGCGATTTTCGCGCGCGCCGCCTTTTCGCGGTGCTTGCCGGTTTCAGACAGGACCAGCCGCAGTTTGCCCGCGCTGATCAACACGCCCGACAGTCGTTCCAGCGACTCGTCGCGCGTCACGTCGTTTTGTTCCATCCGGTCCAGCAGTTCCAGCGGGGTGCGGACCTTGGAAATGAACGGCAGCCCGCCTCGTCGGCGCCCGTTGGAGTCGGCCTTGCCTTGCAGTTTCTCGGCAAATTCTTCCAGCCGGGGATCGCCAATCTGGCTGTCATCCCAGGAGGCCAAGACCGCATCTTCGTGCGGGAACTGCTTCTCCAGCCAGCGGAACTTGCGGGCCTGCAGATTGTTTGGCTCCAGCCAATCGCCGACGTTGTTTTCCAGTTCGACGTCGCGGAGACCCAGTACGGCGATGGGAGCAATAAATGCCATACCCACCACGACCCACAGGGCCAGCCCCATCCCGCCGGGACCTCGCCTCTCGAAAAAATGCCTCATACGGTAACTTTCGCGGCGGTAAACGATGGCCCGCCGAGGGTATTTTTAGGGGTGAATCTTCAAAATTCGAGGGGATTGCACCACTCGAACGCACAGGGACGATCGGTCTCAATGCGGATGTCGCACCACGCAATAGGTGGAGAAATGAGTGTCATTGGGACCGACGATTGCCACAATAACGGGCATTCTAGCACTTTCTGCAATTTTCGGGAAAGGCCGGGTTGCCAATACTGCAGCAAGTTCTACCGCAACGCTCACCCGAACTGACGAAAAGGAGGTTCAGGAAAAATGGGAGGATTGCGTGCCACCTTGTCCTTGTCTGATCCAGCATCAACCGCCAATATCTCGCGGTAACGATTGAGGTTTCCCTGCGGGCGCGGTAAGAAATATCTCAAAACCGAAATATAATTAGCGACTCTTGCAAAGTTCCCGGCGCACATGGCCGGACATTCCTCGGAAAGGACAGCCCCCTGATGCCTATCGGCTTTGGACTCGTAGGGTGCGGCATGATTGCCTCGTTTCATGTCCGCGCAATAGAAGATTTACGTGGCGCCAAAGTGGTGGCGCTGTTCGATTCGTTCCCAGCTTCGGCGGAGCGGTTAGCCAAATCGATTCCCGGCGTTGCTGTGTACAGCGATTACGGCGAATTCCTCAAACATCCCGGTTTAGACATCGTCAACGTCTGCACCCCCAGTGGGGCCCACATGGAGGTGGCCGTCAAAGCGGCCAACGCCAAAAAGCACGTTGTTGTGGAAAAACCGCTGGAAATCACACTCAAACGCTGTGACAAAATCATCGAGGCTTGCAAGAAAAACAAGGTTAAATTGGCCACGATCCTGCCCTCGCGATTTAGTGGGGCGAACATGGCGCTCAAAAAGGCGATTGATAGCGGTCGCTTTGGTAAATTGACGTTGGGCGACACCTACGTCAAGTGGTGGCGCAGTCAAGAGTACTATGACAGCGGCGGATGGCGGGGAACTTGGGCACTCGACGGCGGGGGAGCCTACATGAACCAGGCGATTCACAATGTGGATTTGCTGTACTGGCTCATGGGAGACGTCGCGGAAGTCTCGGGAATCACTGACCGGTTGGCGCACGAGCGGATTGAGGTGGAAGACACGGGTGTCGCCACCGTGCGATTCAAAAACGGTGCCCTGGGCGTCCTAGAAGCGACGACGAGCGCCTATCCCGGTTTGCTGAAAAAGACGGAAATTCACGGCACGACCGGCACGGCGATCGTAGAGCAAGATGACATTTTGCTGTGGGATTTCGCGAAATCGACCAAGAAGGACGACACGATTCGCGAAACATACGCCAAAAAAGCAGGCAATACCGGGGGCGCCAGCGACCCGTCGGCGATTTCCTATGCCGGCCATTTGGCACAATTGAAAGACTTCATCAAGGCGATCAAAACCAATGGCACTCCTGTGATTGATGGTCGCGAAGGTCGTAAAAGCGTGGAAATCATTCTGGCGATCTACAAATCCTCGCACACCGGTCGCCGCGTGCAATTGCCGCTGAAAAGCGACCCCCGCCTCCCGCGCTGATGTTGCGGAATATGCGTCATTGATCGTTATTGATCGTTGGTACCCCCCGGCGGAGCCGGGGGCTGACAGCAGAAATCGGTCATCAGCGCGTTCTTCCCTCAGCCCCCGGCTTTGCCGGGGGGCAACGCCCAGCAACCCACCGGCACCCATGATGCCGTAAAATATACGCCCGCGCGATATCAATTTCCGCGTCCGTAAAAAGACAGCGATGACAATACCCCGCTGTCCAAATGCGGCCGCGCGCCAAACGTTGCCGCATTCGGTTTTTGAGCCGCCCAATCATCGTGGCGACCGCATCAAAACCGTGAGCGCAAATCCAATGCAGGTGCCAGGTGTCGACGCTCACGTCGGTGACCACATACCCAAATTCATCACCGGCCGCAATGAGCGCCTCAAAGAGTTGACTCTGTTCATCGGCATCAAAGAAAACCGGCGTTCGCGACAGCAGTTGTTTGGAATACTGCAACAGCCGAGGTTCGTGCGGCAAAATGCGTTTGTCCTCGACGTATCCACGCAAGTCGCCGGGGAGCCACGTCCCGTAACTTGTGGTTGTGACCATCGTGGCGAGCACGTCTTGGGGCATTGCGCTGGGTTCCGGTATCGGCTCATCGGACGTACCCCCCGGCGGAGCCGGGGGCTGGGAGAGAAAAATTTTCACACGCAACCATCCATCAGCCCCCGGCTCCGCCGGGGGGTACGCACATATTGCGGGGGGGTACGCACAGATTGTTTTCACCCTACCACCGCCGCATGCATCGATCAACATCCGGCCGGGGTTGACGCAAATTGCCGCAAGGGCGACACTTCCGCTGCATACGACAGCAACAGTCAAGGAGTGACGCACGATGCGGCGGCGGCGATGGCGATACGTGGCGGAGTACGCGGTTTTTCGCACCTTTGTGGGCTTGGTCGATGCCATGCCCGCGCGGGCAGCGGCGCGCGTGGCGGAAATGGCCGGCAATGCATTCTTCCGCTTTTTGCCGCGCAAGCTGACCCGCTATCAGGTCGCGCGGGACAATCTGCAGAATGCCTTCGGCGAGGAAATCAACGATGCGCAAGCCGACGACATCATCCGCCGGATGTGGGTGCATCTGTTTCGCATGGTTGTGGAGATGATCCAACTCCGCCGCAAGCTCCGCGTGGAGAACTGCAAACAGGTGCTGCGGTTTCATCAAAAAGAAGAGGTCGTGCAAGCACTCTACAGCGACCGTCCGGTGCTCTTCTTGAGCGGGCATTTTGGCAACTGGGAAATCGGCATCAGTTGTTTTGGGGTGTTCGGCTTCGAAATGAACATCGTCGCCCGCGATTTGGATAACCCGTACCTCGACAAGTGGTTTCGCCAGTTCCGCGAACAGACCGGCCATCATACGATCTCCAAAAAAGGAGGATTCGACAAGATGGCCGTCGAACTGGCCGCCGGCGGCACGATCGCGCTGTTGGGTGATCAGGATGCGGGACGCCGCGGCGTCTTCGTCGATTTCTTCGGCCGCCCCGCCTCGACGCACCGCGCGATTGCCCTGATGGCGCTGCAATACGATGCGCTGATCTGCGTCGGCTATTCGCGCCGTCTGGAAGACCGCTTCGGCGACGGATTGCCGCTACACTACGAGGTGGGCTGCGAAGAAGTGATCGACCCGCGCACCATCGACGCTGACGATGAGGTGGCGGAAATCACCCGCCGCTACAGCGCCGCCTTGGAACGCGCGATTCGCAAATCCCCCGAACAATATTTCTGGGTCCATCGCCGTTGGAAAAGCATTCCGGGGCAAAAGCGAAAACGCAAACGACAGCCACTGAAAAAAGCGGGCTGACGCTCAGAGCGAATCATCAAAATCCGTTTTCGCAAAGGAATATCAGCGCGACGGGAGGGCGAAGCTCCTGCTGAGCCGTTTTGCAGCTTCACGCGGACGGATCCCCAAAGTAGGTCATGCTGTGCATGACGATGCTTGGGCAATTGTCAATCTTTTGCGATTTGTCATGCACAGCATGACCTACGAAAATGACGGCACCGCACGGATTTGAAAACAGATGTTCACGGCGCCTTGTTTGCCGGTGGAAGAGATAGCGTTTCAATCTGCTCATACAGCCGAGCTAACTCTAAGAGCTGCTCCTCAAGCAGTGCGTCATGCTCTTCTGCTGCGAGCGTTGGTTTTTTGTCGCGCAGTTCATGCAGCTGTAGTTCCAAGTCGTTACGTTGACGGCGAAGCTCTTCGGGGATGCTTCGTTCCAGCTCACTGCGGATCAGGTGAAACTGATGCGCCCGCCGTCCGTCGACCGCTTGGGCGGACTCGGCTTTTTGTGCGGCCCGGACACCTTGGAACCATTCCGCTGCGGCGCCTAACCCGTCGCCGTTGTCGTCCAACAGCGCGTGTTCGGTCGCTAAGCGACCTTGTTGTTTGTATTCGGCTTCGGTGTTTCGCGAAGCGGCGAGGAACGCTTCCAGCAACGAGGTCTGTCCATCTTTATCAATGTCGGCCTGCGGATCGGTAATCGCCTGAGAAAAGAAACCACCAAAGCGACAGTAGTTTTGTTCGCTTCCCGATTTGGTGGCGGTCACCACCATCCGTCCGGGAGCGGAGAGCGCATTGATGAACGGCCCGCTGCACGATGCGCAATTGATAATCGCAGTCGGCCGTTGCACCGCTTCGAGCCAATTTTTTAATTCCGTGGCTGTGACGTCCGGTCCCCGTAGATTGAATTTCGCAGCGCGGCCGTCGAACGTGCCGTGCCCGATCAATACGATCCACAGGTCGCCTTGCGTCTGCTCTGCTTCTTTCACGATGACTTCTTGGAGGGCGTCATGATCATCGCCGTTGATTTGTGCGTCCCCACCAATCAACGTGAACCGCGCATCGGCTTGCTGGGCCGCGGTCTGCCAACGTTCGCTCCAAGTTGCAAATTCGCCGGCATATTCGCTAGTCCCGGGGGCGCCGATAACGACCACGACCGCGGTTTGGTCGAGGGCGACCGGGTCTTGGCCGACGAACATCAATAACATCAATGGCAACAAATTCACGGCAGTCCTCGAAAACGTCTCAGGCCCCATTCGCCGATAAAGCAGCACAGCGCGAATAAAAACACGCTCGACTGATGCCACAGGGGATAGGTGTAGCGTTCGGTCACCGGGGCTGATTTTTCTGGTAGATCGCGTACGAACTGGTCGAGCTCGCGCGACTGAACGACTTGGCCGCCGGTCGCGGTGGCGAGGCGCGTTAATTCCGGCCGGTTCCATGTCAGCTTATGAAATTCTTCGACAGCCGGTTGATAAACCCATCCCGTCGCAGCCCGGCCCGTTTCACTACCCGCTGCATCGGTGACTTGCACATTCACGCGGTAAGTGCCCGGATCGCGGGGGGCATAGTCGATGGTGAACAGGCCCGCCTCGGTGAGTGATGGTTCGGCATCGAGCGTGATCGCTTCGCCTTCGTTCGGCTGAACCGTGACTTTGACGGTGGCATTATCCAACGGTTGAAAATCCTTATTCCTTGCGCGGACGGCGACGCGGACCGCACGTTTGTCCTCCGATTCGATGCTCGCCTCAACCGGCGCCGGAACATCAGCCACCATCCAGCGGACCATTTGCCGCATCGCTCGCGCTTGATCGTTCTTCGCAGGGTCGTCCCGCCGCAAGGCCCAGCGCCACAGGTCGCCGACAGCCAGCGCCGCTGTTTTTCCGCGACCAAATTGTTGGGCAACCAGTGCCGGAAATTGCGTGCCACGCGCATCAGTCGCATCCGCTAAAACCGTGGCCCCCGGCTTGATGCCGGTCAATGGATTGAGGGTCTGAAAGTCCGGCATGTCTCGTAGGCGGATTTTTTCGTCCTGTTCGTTTCCGCGCAGCCGAATCCACGGTTGCAACCAACCGTCGCGCGACAGCGACAATCGCAACCGTCCGGCGGGTAACAGGTCCGGTTCGCGATCCAGATAGACCGGGAGCAATTCCCGTAACGGCGTTCGCGCGTAACCGCCGCGACGGAAGGATTCCTGTCCTCCGAGCATCAACAGGCTGCCCCCGCGACGACTGACGAATTCGTTTAAGAGCGCCATTTGATCACGCGTGAAGAACTCGGCATCGACATCATCCAGGATGATTGCGTCGTAAACGAATAACTGTGCGGCGATTGTGGGGAACCCTTCTCGCAATTCGCTGGTGTCTTCGGTATCGATTCGCACAAAGACCGGTTGGTCGTATTGCTCTTTTTCCTCGGGGTCCTTTTCGTCAAAACCGCGAAACAATGGATTCGATGCGTCGACGACATTGTCGCGCCATTTGAATTTTGCTTCGCGTTTGGCAATGCGAATCAGTCCGGTCAGTTTGACAGACGGGTCGTCGTCCAGTGCGCGGCGGAGAAATTTGAATTCCCAATTCGGCCGGCCGGTGACGTACAGCACGCGTTGCGGGCGGCTGCCGCGGTCGATGGTCAAAGTTCGTTCGTTGTTGGCTAGGGTCGCTTCGGCGGTGGTCGAGGGATCATCGAATTGGTCGAATTTATCGGCTTCAGCGACGCGCAAACGATAGAATTCCACCCCGCGATGCGGAGCGGCGAATTGCAGGCGAAACGCTAATGTGGTTCCACTATCGTCCACTGCCAACGTCTGTTCCGCAACGCGTTTGCCGGAGGGATCGAGGATTTCGGCTGTTACGGTCTCGCCCACATCGCCCAGCGTGTTGATTTCGGCTTTGACGGAAATCGGTGCATCCTCAAACGGCGAACGGCTGACGGCGACGGTTCGAATGGCGATGTCCCGCACGTCGGCGGTTTCAGGCCAAACCACCGGATAAATCGGGGGGACATTTTTCAGGTCCGGAAACTTGGCCGTGATATCGGTCGCGTTGCCGTCGCTGAATAGCAAGATCCCCGCGAGGGGCCGGTCCTGGAATCGCTCTGTGATGGTTGTGATTGCATTTCCCAGTTGTGAGGCATCTCCGTCGAAGGGAATTTCGCGATAGTCCGGCACGGTTTGTAATGAGGCGGCAAATTGGTAGCGCCGCAATTCAAAATCTTGTCCGAGTCGCGTTTGCCAGTCGGACTCGGCCAGCACTTGCTGGAGTTGTTTGTCCCGTTCACCAATGGTGAGACTTTGGCTATTATCGACGGCGATGGCAAACAGATTGGCACCGGGGCGGGCTCGCACGCCGCTATAAAGCGGTTCGATGAGGCAGGCGGCCAAGGCCAACAATCCACATGTTTTCAGCGTAGCGGCGCACAGGTTCACCCAATGTGCTCTTTTGTCGCGGCGATAAGAATAGAACACGACAAAGAGCGCAGCGACCGCCAGTACGGCGGCGGGAATGATCCACCTTTGGTTACCGATCAACAGATTGGTAAACAGAGTCATTGGCCGCTCCCCAGTCGTTCGTAATAACGGCGGACGATTTCGCGGTATTGCGGCGGAACGGGATCGCGATCGATGGGGACTAATGCGTCGGGTGATTCCCGTTTGGCGATTTCTTCTCTGAGCTGATCTTGCAGTTCCAACAGCGGCTGGGCGACCATTGATTCGACGAGCGACCAGTTCGGTTCCTTGGAGTGGCGACGGAATTCGGCGCGCATACTCCGCGCCCGGTCACGGACGGTGGCGACCTGTTCACGCAGCGCGGGGTCTTCAACCATTTCTTCGACATCGCGCAAACGGTCCGACCACTGGAGAAAATCACTGCCGGTAATCGGTCCACCCGGACCGCCGCCGGTGGAGGATTGGCTGCTCTGTTGTGGGCTTCCCGGTGTAGGCTGCGCGGCGGATTGTTGTGGCGTGCGATCGCGCAAACTGCGCCGTTGGTTTTGACCGCGACCACCACCAGCGGGCGATTGACCGGACGGCGATTTGGAATTCTCTCCCGGTTGTGCGCCGCCGGGTTGTTGTCCTTGACCTGATTGTTGCCCTTGCGCAGGTTGTTTTCCTTGGCCCGGTTGTTTCCCCGGTGGATTGCCCTTTTGTTGGCCGGGTGGCGATTGCCCCGATTGTTGTTGCTGTTGTTCTCCCTCTCCCGGGGGACTTTGTCCTTGTTGAGGATCGGCTTGGGCGATTTCGTTGTTGAGTTGCTCCGTCAATTCGGCCAGTTCCTGCTTAGCTCGTTTGAGGGCTTCGGTTTCATTGCCTAATACACTTTCGGCTGCCTGTTCGACACTCGTTTTGAGTTCGTCGATCGAATCACGGGCGATACGTTCTGCTTGGGTGGCCCGCTCCGCGGAACCACGCTCGAGTAGCAGCCGCGTGGCATCCAGTGCGCGGCCCGGTTGTTTTTGCTGGGTTTTGCGGAGTGTGTCGTAGAGTTGTTTCGACAGCAGCGGTTCACTGTCTTCGGCCGCTTGGGACACATCGCGGACTTGTCGCAAGACGTCGTCGAGCTGCTGTTGTTGCTGCTTGAGTTTCTCGGCCAGTTGATCCTTTTGCCGGACATCACGGAGCGATTTCGTCTTGTCTTCCTGCAACGCTTTTAGCTCGTCGGCGACTTGTTGTTGTTCCTCAGCTAATTCGCGGGCCGCGTCGCGCATGTTTTGCATGTCGTCGGCGAAGGCGCCGGCTGATTTTTTGCGGAAGTCGTCCCGCAGTTGCTGCAATTGCCGCTGGGCGCGGGTGCCGGCATTGAGTGCCTGGGAGAGTTGTCCCTGCTCCAGTGCTTCGGAGGAGCGGTGCATGTTTTCGCGGGTTTGGTTGACCTGTTCCTGTGCCTGCTGCGCTTCGGCTTGTTGTGGTTGCGGGGATTGCTGCATGCGGTCCCGCAATTCGTCGGCGTCGCGGAGAATTTCACGTTGATCCTCGCGAAGCCGTTTGAGCCGCCGCTCCAATTCGCGGCGTTCCGCCTCATCCTTGGCCGCTTGCAGCGCGCTTTGCAGTTCCTGAATGCGCTCGTTGAGATCATTTTGCCGCTGCGCCAATTCCCGCAAGCGATTGACCAATTGATTGGTTTCGCGCTGCGCATCGGTGGTTTGTGATTGGGCGGTGCTTTGATTTTGGTAGCGGTTTTCGTTGTCAGCCAGTTCGAGTTGTTGCAACTGTTGTTGTGATCGCCCGCCGCCCCCACCTCCCCCGCCGCCACCTTGTTGGCCTTTGGTGACTTCGTGCTCCCGTGCTCGCAATTTCAACAGCGCCTGATAAGCAGCACGCTCTGACGCGTACGCAGTGAGTAACGATGGCTCGGCAGACTCGGCGGAGACCGTGTTCAGTCGCTCAACTGCCGACGTCATGTGCGTTTGGGCGATCGCTGCTGCTTGCTGTGATTCACTGTCGGTCAGCTTGGCGATCACTTCTGACAATTTTTCAAGCAGCTGAGCCTGGGACTGTGTGATGACCTGCAACTGTTCGTCAAATAGTTTTGCCGCAATAATTTCCGCTGCATTACGACGAAGTTTCCAGGTGGCCGTTACGATGTCTTTTTGCAGTTTGATCAGGTCGCCAATTTTTTCGCCCTGTCCACCCGCACCACCAGGGGGGCCGCCGCCTCCGCCGGGGGGGGACTGCCCTTGCCGGAAGATTTCCTCAAAGTGCCGCACTTCGGCAAAATACATATCGCTTTCCGTGCGGCGAATTTGTCCGTCGGGATCAAAATCATCGGCCCACAGGTAATAGGACATCAACTGATCGGGCTGCGCACCCAGTTCCTCGAAACGAATCTGTTGAGAAATCTGTTGCGTTTCCTGCACTTGATTAGACAAGGTGAGAATCTGCGGCTGTGCATCGCCGATCGTATAGGCTACTCCATGCGCGACCACGCCAAAGTCGTCGTTGATCGTGCCGGTGATTAACATCTCTTCCAATGGCGAGACGCGCTGATCACGGCCGGGGAAGGTGAGTTGGATGTCCGGCCGGCGGTTGGGGAGTACCTTGAGAGAAATCAGCGGCGGCCGTTTGTTCTTCCGTCCCTCGGCGTCGGTGAGTTGCAGTGTGTAGTTGCGGGATTCTCGCATCGGCAACGTTGCCACGTATTCATGCGAATCATCAACCGTCATGCTGAGCGGCACATTTTGTCCGTCGTCGCTGACCAACACAGCCTGGGCGACCGATTTGTTGAGCGCGAAGGAGAGCGTCACGGTACTCCCTTCGACGGCTGTCACTTGTCGCACATCTTCGGCGATTTCTGGTTCCTGATTCGTGTAGCTGGGGAATTCAATCCGCGCATCGGCCTGTAGTAGCCGCGGGTATTCGAAGACTGTGACTTGGAATTCCTCAGTCCGCTGTCCGTCATACTCGACCGTATAGGTCAGGTCGCTCTCCACAATTCCGATGCGCGCGCCAAACAGCGGGTCGTCCAAGCTTTTCTGCATGGGCAATGTTTGCGCAGCGTCGGTTGGGGCATCGTCGGATTCGGTTTCTGTTGTGGCGCGTGTGGTGAGCAAATTGACATCCACCGGCATCCGTGCGCCGAAGCGGGCGGTGATTACCAGTCCGGTCCCCCGCTCAACTTCGACGTTGCCGGGATCGACTTGAATTTCGAAATCGGCCAGCGACGAATTCGTAGTGGCGACCTCGTCGGAAATCACCGCTTGGGCAGTGCGGGGATTGATGCTCCACAGCCAGATCGTGACTCCCAGCATCATGAGCAACGACGCGACATGCGCATATTGCGCGCGATGGATTTTGGTATCCGGCACGACGTCGCGCCAGTCATGCAGCCGCGCGTGATTCAAGGCTTGTTGAATCACGGTTTGCTGCAAGTACCCCATCCGGCCTGGTAGCCCTTCACGTTGTTCAACAGCTGTGAGCAACAAGGAATTCAGATCGGGATGTTGTGCTTCAATGCGACGCGCTAACCATTGTGCGTCGTGTTGGCGACTTCGCGATACCAAGTACGTCAAAAATCCGACCGACAGCGCAGCCAAGAGGTATAGCGGCATCGTGTATGCGGTCGAATATCCGGCAACGGTGGAGATCCCCCACACAACGAATGCCACCACAGAAACGGCCAGCCAGTAGAACGCCAATTGCCGCCACGTGTTGTGACGTCGATAACGTTCGCCGACGGTCTGTAACAAATAATCGAGATGCAATTCAGTCATAGCTCGTCTCAAAAATGCGAGTAGACGACATCGTCAGGCAGCAGGTGCAGCGGCCCGTGCCGTGCGACCTGCCCACCAGGTTTCGAGTATCAACACGACCAATGCCGCCAAAACTAGCCAATGCCATAGTTTTTGACGGCTCTCCAGTTCACGGTTTTTCAGTTGCCGCTGTTGTTGTTCTTGCTGGGCCAGTTCCGCGGCGGTCGGCGTGCGCTGTAGCACCAGTCCCAACTGTTCCAATTGTTCAACGGGTAGCGCAGCGGTTTTGCTTTCTTGCGGAGGCAGATTGACCGCGAACGCCTGTGAGCGGTCGCCGCGTTGAAACCGATAGATCCCTGGCGTATCGGTCGCGTCGGTGCTGCGGCCGTTGAATGCTAGTTGCGTCTGCACCGCATCGGGCGCTGCCAGCACAATCTCTCCTTCGCCGCCGCCTCCCTCATCCAATGTACAGACAACCGCGTCGCCGACGTAATACGCTGGTAAGTCCGCGGAGATTCCGGCGCTGCGTTCCAAAATCGCATTGAGCAGCGGCGCGAATTTTGAGGAGAGTGCCAATTGGCTCTCCTCGGGATGCCAACCGGAGGTGAATAACAACAACCGGCCTTTCCCGACGGGCACCTCGACCAGAGCTGCTGCGCCATCGTCGAAACGGGCCAAGATCTCTGCGCCGGGGAGTGCTGCTTCATCGATCCGGCGATGTTTCCAAAAACGAATCTTGGTGAAATCGCTAAAACGCGATTCGGAAAACGATGTGAATAGCGGATGATCGAACTGGATATCCTCCAGCATCGCATAAGTGTCCGCGTTGACTTCGGTGGCGATGATCGATTGTCCGCCAATCAACTGCGATAATTCTTCGGCCGCCGCAGCTGACGGCAAACTATACAGTATCGTCCCGCCGTTACTGAGAAACTGTTGCAATATCGCGATCTGCTCCGCCGTCGGTTGGGCGGTCACGGTGGCCAAGGCAATGTCGCCGGGCGCAGCTACGAATTCCGTTTCGTCAGGCGCAATGATTTCTACATGCCGCGCAGGTGTATCAGCTAAAGCCCGTTCTAAAAAGTACCGCGGTTTTTGCGGGCCTTCACCGGTGTCGTCACCCAGGTACCAGATCCTCATTTGGGCCGGTTTTGCGGCAACGTGGTAGGCGACGTTGTCGAATTCCTGGTCGTCCCCGGTCAGTTTCAGGGAGGCGGCTTCGACTTCTGCGGGACGGGGTGGGGCTTGCACGATACGGCTTTGCCCGGCGGGAACATACACGTCGATGCGTGCGTTGTCTGATGTGGGTTTTTCGTCCGATTCTGCAGCGGTTTCGACCCAGCCGATTTGGAATTGATCGCGTTGGGAGTCGGCGGCGTTGTCGATGCGGACGCGGACGGTGCCGGCGTCGCGGGTATGCCGATCTTCCGGTCCCGGGGCGACAATTTGTAAACCGGCATTGGTGGTTGCTACCGGGGTGATCGTCGCGATGGAGACCTCGATTTCCGTCGGCCAGCGATGCGCCCGCAGTCCGGTCAAACGGCTGCCTTGCTGCAAATCGGAAATTAGGACAATTCGTTTGGCTGCGGCGGCGGGATTAGACTCCGCGGCGGCATCGCGCGACAGTAGATCCGACGCGGCTGTCAGCGCCGCATCCAGGTGCGTCGCCCGCCAACTCGGCTTGAGGTCGTCCAACGCGCTGCGGATCATTTGCCGACGACTGCCGCTGACCGTGTTGTCCCATTCTGAAAACGTGATCAGCGGGCGAATGTGTGAATCAAAAGCGACCAAGGCGACTTGATCGTTCGCGTCGCATTGATCGACTTCTGTCAGTACCTGCTGGACAGCTTGATCCCAAAGCCCGTCGCGGCGCATGCTGGCACTGCTGTCGACCAACAGCACGACCCGCTCACCGGCGTGTTGCGCAACCAGTGCGTGACTGGTATTGCGGAAAAATGGACGCGCGAAGGCCAACGCCAACAAGCAAATCGCTAATCCACGCAGAAACAACAACCACAGGTTTTCCAACCGACTCCGCCGCGTGACCCGCAGCGGAGAAGGGGAGAGAAACATCAACGAGCTGAACGCCACGCGCTCGCGCGGAGTACGCCGCACGAGGTGAAACAAAATCGGCAATGAAACCGCCAAAATGCCTGCGGCATAGAGAGGAGCTAAGAAACTCATACGCCCCTCCTGGAAACTCGCCGTCCGCGACGCATTCGCGCCTGCAAGAAATCATGCAGCGCCCCGTCCAGCGGTTGGTTGGTTGTCAGCGGAAAGTATTCGATTCCCAACTTGTCACATGTTGCCCGCACGGATTGATTGTGCGCTTCCAGTTTTTCGAGATACCCGGGGCGGACCTGTTGGGGATCGACATACAAATCGCGTCCCGTTTCTAAATCCTCAAACAGCAACGATTCCTCGAAGTCGAAACTCGTCTCGGCTGGGTCGAGAATTTGAAACAGAATCACATCCTGCCCTCGTGACCTGAGCGTCCCCAGCGCGGTTTCTAATCCGTCCAGCTCTGCCAAGCAATCAGACAGGATCACCACAATCCCTCGACGGCTGACGTACTCCGCGAACTGCCGCAGCGGCTCGGCAACGTCTGTCCCGCGACCGGCCGAGGGGCGCTCGAGCGCCAACATCAGCCGTCGCAATTGTCCGGGGCGATAATGCGGCGGTAAGATATCGTCGAGGCGTTCATCAAAACGGACCAGCCCAACCGCGTCGTGTTGCAGTGACAAAAAATAGGCCAACGTTCCAGCCAACGTTGCCGCATAGTCGGCTTTGGTGTAACCCAAGCTGCCGTAACTCATCGACCGGCTGCTGTCGACCGCCAGATGGCAGCGGAGGTTGGTTTCATCTTCGAAGCGTTTGATGTAGTGCCGGTCGCTGCGGGCGTACAGTTTCCAGTCGAGATATCGCGGGTCATCTCCCGGACTGTATTGGCGATACTCGGAGAACTCGACGGAAAAACCGTGATAGGGACTCCGGTGCAGCCCATGCATGAATCCCTGCACGACGATCTTGGCCCGCAATTCTAACGCCTTGATCCGCATCAACGATCCGGGATCAAGAATCTCGTCGCTGCGGCGCGCGGCCGGGGTCAAGTTTACGGCGGGCTGAGTCATCGCGCAGCAGGCCTTTCCACGGTTTCCAATAACCGCTCGACGACTGACTCCACTGTCACTCCTTCGGCCTCCGCGCGGTAGTTGACCAAAACTCGGTGCCGCATCGTGGGGTGCACGAGGGCGCGAATATCGTCTTCACTCACATGGGCGCGACCGTTTAACAAGGCCCGCGCCTTAGCACCGAGCACAAGGTTTTGTGCCGCTCGTAACCCGGCACCCCAGCTGACCCACTCGTTGACAAACTCCGGTGCCTCGGCTGTGTTGGGGCGAGATGCCGCTGCCAATCGCACGGCGTAACGCACGACATCCTCGGCCACGGGGACTTGACGAACGATCTCATGAAATTGCTGCACATCCTGGCCGGTGTAGAGTGCTTGAATTTTTTCCGCAGCCACCGATGTCGTGCGAGTGACGACGGCCACCTCGTCATCTTCGGGCAAGTAATCGATCACGATGTTGAACATGAAGCGGTCCAACTGCGCTTCGGGGAGCGGATAGGTGCCTTCCATTTCGATCGGATTTTGCGTCGCCAACACAAAAAATGGTTCTTCCAAGCGGTACTTCACGCCGGCAGCGGTGACTTGATGCTCCTGCATGGCCTCCAACAGCGCCGCTTGTGTTTTGGGCGGGGTGCGGTTGATTTCATCGGCCAGAAGCACATTGGCAAAAATCGGTCCTTTGACAAATTGCAACGTACGGTGCCCGTGCGCATCCTCTTCCAGAATCTCGGTGCCGGTGATATCCGCCGGCATCAAGTCGGGAGTGAATTGAATTCGCTGGAATTTTAAATCAAACACCTGCGCGATCGAATTGACGAGCAATGTCTTGGCCAGTCCCGGCGCGCCGGTGATCAGACAATGTCCACCAGCGAACAGCCCATACAAGAGTTGGTCGATGACCTCCTGCTGTCCGATGATGGTTTTAGACAACTCATTCTGGATCAAGCCCCGCGCCGCATGGACCCGTTCCACGAGTTGTTGCTGTGTTTCAAAACTCTCAGCCGCCGTCGCCAATTCCACAATCGCTCCCCTTTAGTTTGTCCTCAAGCCTGTTAGTTAATAGGAAAGTAGGTCATGCACAGCATGACCTACATGGGCATGGCATGCGTTTGTGGTAAACGTGCTCATCAGTTGTTGTCCTCAAGCCTGTCACCTCAAGCCTCACCACTTCAATGCGTCATCGCATAAAACACGATGTTGATTCCCAGCGGATAGGCTTTCTTCTCTGAAAATTCGTGGAAATACCATTCGTTTTCCCCTTCGCGCTCCCAGCCGTCGCCCAGATCGGTGTTGTGGCAAATGAACGCCATCATTCGGCCGTTGTCGTCGAAGATTGCTTTGTAGTGCACTTGCCGCGAGTCTTCGCCGCGCTCCCAGGTGATGCCCCGATCACGGCCCCATTCGGCGGCGTGGATGCTGGGGACCTGCGGGCGTTCTTTGAGGTCGTACACGCAATGAAAGATCGGATGCTCTAACGGAATCTCCACCGGTTCGCGGTCGGGGAAGACGCGTTTGATTTCGCGATAGAAGTTTTCCCATTCGCGATATCCCCAAAAGTCGTCGACCATCAAAAAACCGCCGTTGAGGAGATACCGCCGCAGCGCCACGATCTCGGCTTCCTCGAAATACAAGTTGCCCGGTTCGATCATGTAGAGAAACGGGTAATCGAACAGTTCCTCATCGGTCAGCCGCAGAACCTTGCCGTTGGGATCGACTTTTAACGAAGTCAATTGCTGCAAGCGAAAGGAGAAGTTCAAATCGCTGTCGGGGTAGTCGGTCCGCCATTTGCCTCTCCGGCCGTACGATCCGTACCGGACGCGGGCAAAAGTGAACACGTCACTTTGAAACTGCTTATCGATTTGCCATTCCGGCACACCGCCGCGGCCTCTGGGACTACGGTCGCGTCGAAAGCGGTGGCGACGTTGAGCATGAGAAATCTGCGCCAAACAAATCGCGATCAGAGCGACTGTGATCAGGATCGGCAAACGTCGTGACATCACCACTCCTCGACGATGACGGCTGTGGAACTAGTCAGCTTTCGTCTCTATTGGTTCGGCAGATTCTTGCGGTTCGGCGGATTTCTGTTCCCGGTGGATTTTCAGTAGTAAGCGATGCGCCTCTCGAAAGCGGGGCGCTTCTTCTAGTGCGCGAAGCAAATGGTTTTTCGCTGATAGGGGATCGTTTTTGTGCAACAAACGTGCCAATTGGTAGTGCGCGTCGATCGCCACATGGGGTTCAAGTTCCAAAACGGCTTGATAAGCAGCGACCGCCGTTGCGGGTTTCCCAAGTTCACGGCACGCCCGCGCCCAGGCATTATACGCGCGGGGCAACAGCGGGTTGACCGAAATAATTCGATTTGCGTTGATTTCCACCGCTTTCCAGTCTTGGCGCTCAACGGCCAGCGTCAACAAACGCAGGTAGACTGGCAGCGCATCGGGACTACGTGTTGCCAGTTTTTCCAACACCGTCGTCTCTTGATCCGTCTCGCCCAATTGTCGATGGGCAGTTGCTAATAGCACGTACGCATTTTCACTGGAAATATTTTCGGGAAGCAATTCCAACAGCTTTTGTAGCGGCTGCTTTGCGGACTCCCATTGCTCGGCTGCCAAGAGTGTTTTGGCGTGTTCGGTAAGTACAGCAATATTTTTCGAGTCCAACGGATCGCCGGCGTCCGCCTCGATAATGCCGGTCTCATCGCGGCGCGGTTCCGTCCAGTCGACATCCGGTCCTAGTGCCAATGCGCGCTTACGGGCGAACTTGGCGAAATCATTTTCTAACTTTGCCAAGCCTTCGGTGCGACGTTCCAATGCCACATTGACCGGCACTCCCGCTCCCAAGTCGTGCAGGATCAGTTTCAAGGTGTCCAGCCCATGTTTCTCAATCAAGTGCTCGACAACCAGGGATGATTGAAAATAGGCAAACTGCAAGTGCATGCCGCTGGGCGGGGACATAAAGGCACTGCTCAATTGACTGACCGGTGTCAGCTTGTCGTCCAAGATCCATTTTCGATACTGAGGCGTCATCGACTGCCCCCAGCGACCATTGGCTTGCCGTTCTTCGTAGACCGAAATGCCTTCACTGAGCCAACGGGGCATTTTGTTGTTGGTGAGATTTAACGTCACCGTGTGACAGAATTCGTGCCACAAGACCGACTCCCAATTCGTGGGATTTCCCGCCTGGGAGGCAGGGCTGTTGGCCGTAATCACATTGCCAAAGCAGACACCCAGATACCCCGCGCCTCCCGGCATGCCGAACGTGCGGACGGCGAAGTCTGACTGGTCGGGAAAGATTTCCACAATCACCGGAGCGGACAACTGCAGATCATATTTTTCACACAACGTTTGTTTCGCGCGCTGCAACAACTGCAGCACGCGCGGCCCATAGACGGCTGCTTCGCGGGCATCCATCCGCACGATGAAATCGTCGTCTTCCAATGTGCGGAACTTGGCTAGGTTTTCCTGCAGCGTGATGAGATTAAAACTGACCACATCGTAACCGTCGCTCTTGAAACCGGCCTGGGCCAATTGCCAACCCTCTTCTTCTTTGCCCAGACGCAACAGATCCTGCGCGAGTTGAATCGTAGCGGGTGCGAAGTCGGCATCCTGTTCCAGCGCGCGGCGTTGATACGCGGCGCCTTCGCGAAAGCGATAATTCCGCGACAACTTTTTACCTATCAAATAATCCATACTCGGCTCGTTGACGGCGCGACCGCGTGCGGCGGCGCGATATGCTTGTTCGCCTTTGGGGTCAGCCGCATAATGCGCCAACACCGCGCGGTAGGCCCAGGCCTGACTTTGAAGCGGATTAATTTCCAGCACTAAGCGAATCGCCGCTTCCGCGTCGTCGTAGCGTTCCGCATCGATCAAACGGTCAATTGTAAACAGCAAACTCGGCACGTGCTGTGGATTAATTTCTAATGCACGATCTAGCGCCTGTTGCGCGGCTTGGGAATCACTGGAAGCCAGTGCCCGCGCCAAGCCGAATTGGACGTCGGGGTCGTCGGGGAACTGTTTGACTGCTGCACGAAATTCTTCGGCAGCGAGCGCGTCGTCATGTTTCTCCAGCGCCAGATTGCCGATCGCTACATAGGCGTCGGGCCGATTGGGATTTTCTTTTTTGGCGCGGTCGTAAAAATTGAGCAGGACATCGCGCGGCTCCGCTTCTAGTTGTAACAAGGCGTCGCCGCAAGCCACCAGATTGGCTGTGTCCGTATATCGCCAAGGAAAGCGGAGGATCAGTCGCCGAATTTCGGCGAGTTCCGCCTGTGCTTGTTCCTGCTGGCCCGCTTTGTGAAACATCTGCCGCGACATGAGCCGTAGGCGGATGCTCCAGGGATAACGTTTTAGCGCGGCTGTGGTGGCGGCGCGTGCCTCTTCATGACGGCCGAGCATGAGTTGCGATTCGACATGCAGGACCGGCCAATCTTCACCGTAACGACGCGCGTCGAGAGCCTGTTGCGTGACCGTAATGCATTGTTGGTACCGTCCGGTTTGAAATAGCTCGCGGGTATCGTCCAATTCGGTAGCGTGGGCAACAGAACCAGCGCAGAGGGTGATTGCGATGACCAAACCGGTGAACCGCAGCCAATCGCATCGGGGACGTGTACAGGGATGGGACAATCGCGGGGAACACGGCATGGGGCCCCTTCCTCGGCGACAACAGCGCTGTTCGCCGAACCCGGACATGAGTTTCAAAAACCCGCTGCTGCTAGTCGTCGCCTTCGACGCTTAAGGCACACAGCCAGGCAATGGCAGATTTTCAATCCCACCGAACGGCATCCGCGCAAGCGGCCAACCGTGTCCTGCGGCAGGGCCTTTTCACTGACAGCAAGTCCCTCAATGTTGCATTCGCAACGGTAGCTGAATTTTGAGATAGACGCAAGAACAATAACCGCAACCACATCCGCCCGCTGGTGCCCCAAGATCACGAAACGGGGCGACGATTTGCACACGCCGCACGGCGTCGGCTACAATCAAGATCAGCTACCGGCAACACGTTGTTGCCAAAGAGGCAGCAATTTGTGGAACGGGACCTTCCCCCTCGCCAACAGCAAAACAGATTTCTATGTCATTTGACGATTTCGGAGTAGAACGCCGCTTTCACGAAGCGTGGGATGCCATACGCATCGCCCGCCCGGTCAGCTTTTCGCTGTTCACATTTGGCGAAACCGAATTGCCGTATTATTTGGTCTGTCATCCCCAGTCCGAAGGAGCGACCGTCAAAATCACCGAAGGGGAGATCAAAGTCACGCGGCCGATGTTGATCACACCGGATAACATGGATGCGGAGTTTCGGAATTTTTTCGAGAGTCAAGAAGAACACGAAATGGTGCAATTCTTGATGAAGCGAACCGTGATCCCACAATTAAAATTCGACAACACCAGCCACAGCAGCGATATTCGTAGCGACAGCGTCGAAGAGGCAGTCGCACTGCTCAATCGCAAACTCGATGCCGAAGAGCAAGAACGGGTCGCCGTACTAACCGCCCCACCAGAATTAGCCGGCATCGCCTTGTTGCGGTACGCCCTAGAACGGGTCATCGAAAGCCAACCGCACAACGTCCAAGAACTCCGCGAACGCGGCTTTCTGCCGTAACGCGATGAAACCTCCGCACTCCCACGTCGGGTGCGATAGGATGTATCGACCGGACGCATGGGTGGCTGGAGGTCGGACGAAGTCCGCCCCCAGGTCGAAGGACTCTCCATGCCCATGCCGAAAGGCTGGCGGCTCGCTGCGCTCGACTTCCAGCCACACGGTCAGGATTTCTGCAAATCCACCGTGAGGCTTAATACTTCGTCGTGCGACCTTCTTCGGTCCACAGCGAGAGTTCGTCCATCAACGAGCGCATTTCGGGGTGTTGACGGATGGCGCCGATGACGGCGTATTTCTGCAAGCTGCGGCGGCGAATTTCTCGTTCCAGCATGGGTCGGATTTCCTGGCGGAACATGTTTTGGTGACGATAGCGAATCCAGCAATAGCCTCCCATCAGGGCCATCATCACCAGTCCGATGTCAAAAAACGCACCCGCCCAACCGATGCCGGTGATCACGTGCAGAGCGACGCAGCCCCAGAAGCAACTGATCAGACAGACCCAGAGCGGCAGCGTGCTTTGCATGCTCAAGCGTTCGCTGGCTTGGATCAATCGCCCATAGAATTCCGGATCAGCGATGCCCTCTCGGCCCGTCTCCTGAGCAAAAGGTTCGCAGACCAATTCCCCATCCCGGCGCGACACCAACATCGCCTCCCCTTCATCGGGAAGATAATCGGCCAAATATTCAAGATCTTCAAAGGGCGTATTCATCGCGACCCTCGTATCAGAATCAATAATGATGGCTACCGCGTTTCGCAACGTTTACTTTACTAGAAACCGGAAACGACTTCCATGATTTTTTCTAAATCGTTTTCTACGACAACGGGTGAATTGGCGTGGACCGCCTCGTTCACGCCGCTGGGGCGTAAGAGGCGATCAAAATCGTCCGATTTTCCGCTGTGATAGGCGACCGTGACGTTGGGATCCTTCAATTGGTGTCCGGTCAAAATACAGACCACGCGATCGCTTGCCGCTATCACTCCTTCTTCGCGAAGCTGCTTCACCCCGGCCACACTGGCTCCGCTGGCCGGTTCACAACCGAAGCCGCCGGCGCCGACTTGGGCTTTGCCATCCAGGATTGCTTGGTCGCCCACCTCGCGAACCACACCGTCACACGCATCCAGCGCCCGCAGGGCTTTGTTCAAATTGACCGGCCGATTGATTTCAATCGCCGAAGCCAACGTCGCAGCGCGGCGCCCGCCCGCCTCCATCGCTACAAAATAATCCTCACGCACCGTGGCGTCGGGGCGTCCATGGTTCCACCGCAATCCGTCACGTTCGTACAACTCGTGCAACGTATTCGCCCCCGCCGCATTGATCACCGCTAGTCGCGGCAGACGGTTGATCAGCCCCAATTCCTTCAGCTCCAGCAAGGCTTTGCCGAAGGCGCTGGTGTTGCCCAGATTTCCCCCGGGAACCACGATCCAATCGGGCGGCTCCCAAGCGAGCGATTCGAGTATCCGAAAGATGATCGCCTTTTGACCTTCCAGCCGAAACGGGTTCAGGCTGTTGCACAAATAGATCCCTGCTTGCGAACACACTTCGCGAACCCGCTGCATTGCATCGTCGAAATCCCCTTCGAGTTGAATTGTCTTGGCGTTGTAGTCCAAGGCCTGCGACAATTTCCCATAGGCGATCTTGCCGCTGCCGATAAATACCAACACTCGCAGCAGCCCGGTGCAACTTCCAAAGATGGCCAACGACGCGCTGGTGTTGCCGGTCGAAGCACAGGCAGCCTGCGTCGCTCCCACCATGTGGGCATGCGTTACAGCGGCCGTCATGCCGTTGTCCTTAAAGCTGCCCGAGGGATTCAAACCTTCGTATTGCAAAAACAGACTGCCGTCATTCATGCCGCAATAACGGGCGACGGAATTTGATTGCTGCAAGATCGTTTGCCCTTCGCCGATGGTGACGATTTTGTCCTCCGGAGCAAACGGCAGCAATTCTCGAAACCGCCAGACGCCACTGAAATCGAGCGGATTGCGTCGCGTACTCCATCGCCCTTCGAACTCCCGCAACGACCCCGGCACCGCCACGCGATCCCAGTCATACCGCACATCCAACAGACTCCCACACGTCGGGCAGCCGGTATGCACTTCGTCCATAGAAAACGTCGCCCCACAGTCGGGCGCAATGCAACATTGGTAGGCAATCTCAGTCGAATGGGCGGAAATCGGTCTGTCTCCGGACAAGGGGCAAACGGTCAAAAACGGCAGTTCTCCCTGTATTGTCGACGGCGGAGCAGGAATTGACAACTCAAAAACCGGAAAGGTTCGGCGGCGGGGTCATGGAGGGTCTTCGCCTGCAATCATTAAACAATAAAATCGCGCGCAGAGACGCAAAGCCGCAGAGAGAAAGTAGAAGAGGAGTCACGAAGGGGGGGCTTCTCTTGACTTTGCGGCTTGGCGGCTTTGCGCGCGGTTCCTTTCTTTTTGTGTCAATTTGACAACGGTTGCGGGACCCCCCTTTGAAATGAGTTTCCAAACACGATACGCTGAAATCCCGTTTCGTAAATCGCCACATTTCCCCCTTCCACAATAGACGAGCAACTCACCGTGCATACCTCCCTAACCTGTGCTGCGTGCGGCTTGGATCATGCGGTTGATCAACTTCAGAATCTGTGTACCGCTTGCGGCAAGCCGTTGTTGGCTGGGTATGATCTGGCGGCGCTGCGCGAGACGTTTACGCCTGACGCCGTCCGCCGCCGCGCGACGCGGTCGATGTGGCGGTTTGCTGATGTGTTGCCAGTCGACGATGTCAGCGAGGCGGTTTCGTTGGGCGAGGGGCAGACGCCGCTGTTGCGATTGGAGCGCCGCGGCGCGTTTGCGGAGTTTGAGAATCTGTTCGTCAAGGACGAAGCATTCAACCCCACCGGCAGCTTCAAAGCCCGCGGCATGGCGGCGGCGGTGACGCGGGCCGTTGCGCTGGGGGCCAAGGTCGTCGCGCTTCCCTCTGCCGGAAACGCCGCGGGGGCTGCGACGTATTATGCGAATCGCGCCGGCATTGAATGCTTTCTGTTCATGCCCGAAGACACGCCGCCGGCGAACATTATTGAAAGCGTTGTGGGCGGAGCGAACGTGTTTTTGGTAAATGGGCTGATCAGCGATTGCGGCAAGTTGGTCAAACAAGGTTGCGAGCAATTCGGGTGGTTCGATCTTTCGACCCTCAAAGAGCCGTTTCGCATCGAAGGCAAAAAGACGATGGGTTACGAACTTGCCTTCGACATGGCCGATGCTGCTCAAGCCACACAACTGCAATTGCCGGACGTGATTTTTTATCCCACCGGCGGCGGCACCGGATTGATTGGGATGTGGAAGGCGTTTGACGAAATGCAACAACTGGGCTGGATCGGCCCTGAGCGACCGCGAATGGTGGTCGTCCAAGCAGAAAACTGCGCCCCGGTCGTCCGTGCGTTTGAGCAAGGAGCCGACCATGCGGAGATGTTCGCCAATGCGTCAACGGTCGCCTCGGGCTTACGGGTCCCGGCAGCGGTCGGCGATTTCATCATGCTCCGCGTCCTCCGCGAATCAAACGGCACAGCCCTGACCATCAGCGACGCCGAACTGCTCGACGGCGTAAGAGAATTCGCCACCCAACAAGGAATCTACGCCTGCCCTGAAGGGGGAGCGGTCTGGAAAGCAGCGCAACAACTCTTAAAAACCGGCTGGCTAAAACCGGATGAAAAAATCGTGCTATTCAACACCGGCAGCGGGTTGAAATACAACCACCTCTTCCCGGTCGGGGGGTTACCGGTGTTGGATCATACTGATCCGGATTGTTTGGATTGTGTTGTGGGGTGATTTTTGGGGGGGTGTGGGTGGGGCGGTTTGGATTTCGCGTCACGACTTGTTGAGACATGCAGGTTCGCTGGCTCGCATTAATGCGTCGGTGTAATAGGGCAACTCGTGCGAGGAAGCTATGCTTGCTTCACTCGTCAATCGCAACTAGCTTTTGTGGTGCTCAAAATGACCAAGGACTTTGCCATGGATCTCTCGGAGTACAGCATTGTCGACCTCCAATACCTTTTTGATAGGGGCGAGTGGACTGCCCGCACTCTTTGCGAAGCCTACTTGAAACGCATCGCTAATATCGACAGTGCCGGGCCGAGGTTGCGAGCGGTGATCGAGACGAATCCCGACGCGATAGCCATCGCCACTTCTCTGGATCAAGAGCGAAGAGCGCAGGGGCCGCGCGGACCGATGCATGGGGTACCGATGCTGGTCAAGGACAGCATCGACACCGCTGACCGAACAATGACCACAGCAGGCTCCCTGGCGCTCGAAGGAAATATCGCCTCACAAGACGCTTTTGTTGTCCAGAAGTTGCGGGACGCTGGTGTCGTTTTGCTCGGCAAGACCAACATGAGCGAGTGGGGCTACATGCGGTCAACCCGCGCCTGCAGTGGATGGAGTAGCCGCGGTGGCCAGACACGCAACCCTTATGTGCTCGATCGCAGCCCGCTGGGTTCCAGCAGCGGATCTGCCGTGGCGGTGGCGGCCAACTTGAGTCTGGGGGCGATTGGCGCAGAAGTTGACGGCTCGATCGTGCGTCCAGCTTCAGCAAATGGTATCGTCGGACTGAAGCCAACTGTCGGACTCGTCAGTCGCCGAGGAGTGATCGGCGTTGCAGAGCCCCAAGATACGGTTGGCCCGATGGGCCGGTGTGTGGCCGATGTTGCAGTAATTATGAATGCAATCGCGGGTACCGATCCGGATGATGCGGCAACTGCTTGTGCGGATGGCAACCGTCCGACTGACTATCGCGCCGCACTTCAACTGGATGCTCTCCAAGGCACGAGATTGGGCGTTGCGCGGGAATGTTTCTCCGGACACGAAGGGACGAGTGCCGTTATCGAGCGGGCGATCGAAATTCTGCGGCAACTAGGTGCTGAGATCATCGATCCTATTCAGGCCACGACCTTGCCGTTTTTTGGCGCTCTGGAACTTGAATTGTTCGAGTACGGTATCAAATCCAATATCAATGACTACCTAGCGGCACACCAGGGGGCCGCGGTTCGCGACTTCGACGAACTCATCGAATTCAACCAACGCCATGCAGATCAGGTCATGCCCTACTTTCATCAAGAATTCTTTGAGATGGCGCAAACGAAAGGTGGGTGGGACGACACTCGATGCGTGGACGTTCGAAAGGAACTCCGCCGGTTGTCACGCACTGAAGGAATCGATAAAGCTCTGGCAGAGCATCGACTTGATGCAATTATCGCTCCCACGGAAGGGTCACCGCCCTTTGTGATCGACCCGATCGTCGGTGACCATCTCCTGCCATTCGGCTGTTCGACCCCGGCTGCAGTCGCAGGTTATCCCCATATTACCGTTCCGGCCGGCTTCGTTTATGGTTTGCCGGTAGGCCTCTCGTTTTTTAGTGGCGCATTTCAAGACTTTAATCTCCTCAGTTACGCATTCGCTTTTGAGCAAGCCACACATGCACGGCAGCCTCCTCAGTATTTTTTGACTATCAAATAGGGCCGCCACTCAGATGACAAATTCAAAGTGTTTGTCAGGCTCACCGATTTTAGAACAAACGTCCTGCCAATCTAATTTGGCAACATCCGCCGCTGCATCGAAGCTGCAACTGTGACTAACCAAAACACCGTCCTTTCCCAGCGCATGTTGTTGCCGGCCAACACTTACCTAAGCCGCACGGTATCGCATTTCGAAGAACGAAGCTCATTCTTCAAACGGTCGTTCATCCGTGAAATCGATGACAGATGAGACACCCGTTTCGGTGGTGTTGTCCCCACGGTCGCGAAACCGTGCCTTCCCATGAAAGCGAGGCGCACGTGGCAAATTTTCAACGGACCTCTGGATAGGTCGCTAGTGCGGATTTTGTTTGCTTTGCACGATCATTTCCTGAGCCCGCAAAAACGTGTCGATTGGGATCGCGGGATCGGACGCATTATGGAGGTGGGGTTGATCGCCGGAGTCGACGTAAAACAAGACTTCGGAATCAGGTCGACTACAGACTGGGCAGACTGAGATGCGAAGGACCTGCATCTTATCGTCCAAGTAGACGACATCCGCATGAGAACCGCTGTGCTGCTTTAGATTGTTGCGGACATGTGTCTGCCGGGCGGCAGCGCGTGCGCGATTTATTGCTGGAGTGACGCCAACAAGAATTGCCACAACCAAAACGGCAGTGAGCCAGGTCTCAATCGCCGTGAATTGCCAGAGTGCGGAGTGGCGAATCGGTCGAGTTAGTATGCTAGCGAGAATGACCAATCCGTAGAGGACCCCAAAAGCGACAGCGCCGATGAAAGCGCAGAAGGGAGTCAGAACCACCATGGTTTGGAATAGACCGATGGGGATCAGGATGGCAGAAAGAATCACACCGATGAATGTGCCGATCACAACTCGTCGAAGGATCATGGAATTGTTTTAGCTCTATTCAGCTGACCATAGAGTGTATGGGTGAAAAGTAGTTGCGAAGAAAGAACCCCGCCCTACATTCGCGATAAAAGACCTGCTCTGATTATCTGTTTTCGGTGCTGCGCATGCAAGAAGATTTTGCGGCGAGCCGATCGTCTGTCGCGTTCAAAGCCGAGAGAGCAGACGTTCTTCCCAGCGATCGGAAGTGCCGCATTGCCATCTAGGCAAACGCACTGTCTCGAAGAAGCAGTGGCCGCTTCGCAGGCGAATTCGATTGAAATCAATCTAGGTGCTGACATCCGCGTCATCCCATTGGACGCCCGGAGACAGAGCCCATGTCAGCGCTTGTCTCCGTTCTTGCATCAGCCCGCAACGTTCAATGTCGTGCGTGTTGCGGTAGTCACTGCGGATACACATGTTGCGGAAGCCGTTGTGGATACAATAGAAGAAATCTTCGAGCGTAATGATCAATTCAAGCGGCTGGAGTTGTGAGGCAGCCATCAACTCATCAAAGCTGCGATCAAAATTGCAAAAGAACGAATCACGAATGTGCCGCGTGATACTGTAGGGGACTAGCTTCTCGTACGGACAGACCAAGGGAGCATTTCCGAGTATCCAGGCCAACCCCCACATATTCTCCATGGCCCAACCCGCTTGCCCCATCGATTCGCGAGCGTCTTTCCTCGATGTGCCAATCCAATCTGCTTCCCGCTCGGAAAACGAACTGCGCACCAAACCGTTATCTTTGACATAACGCTTGATGACAGACGAAGGAACCTCTTCCTCGGGCGCTAAGACCCAAGCGACCGCCGCGTGCGCGGCCATTAGACGACGCACAATCTCTTTTTGCGGCCGCAGTTGTGTGAACCCTCGGATCTCTGCGGTTGGCATCCAAGCGGCAACTTCAAGGCCCATTTCTTTCGCAACTTCGACGTGTCGAGAACGTATGGACTCGGCAACGTTATCCAGTTTACCCATTTCCCATTGACAGGTCTCATTCATCAATTCATCGGTCAACTCCAAGCACGCAGCGAACTTCATCTCGTCCATTTCGCCCGGCAACCCACACTCGACTCCGACATACTGAAAGCCGAGGGTTCTCGCTGCCTTATCGAGTTCAGCATGAATCTCGTCCAATTGCCCTTGGGTCAGCGTACTCGTGTAGATAAGTAAGATCTGAAGAAGTGTTGAGCTGTTGATCTCTTCTAAGTCTTCGTCAAGGTGTTGGACCTCCACACGAAACGCGTCTTCGTCTGCGCGTGTAACTCTCGTGAACGATTCGATCAACTGCGTGAGGGATTCATCTCCAGATTCCAATTCGAATGGGCACTCGATTATGAAAACCCATTCCAGCGCCATCTCCGACGGCTTCAGATCGGTGTTCTCATTCAGGTAACGGAAAAGAGACTCAGCATCCTTGAGCGCCTCTTCAGGGAACGGTTCGTCGTTCAAGCTGCGTCCTTTTCGTTTTACTTGATTGAAGTTGGTGTTTGTTGAAAGTGCTCATTGATTTGCCTGATGGAGTTCCGTTTCACAGCTTGTCGCCAGGCAAGGACCGTTCTTCCAATTCGCAATCAGGCTTTGCTCTGAGTATCTGTCCTTGATTACTTGAATGCAAGAACTTTCTCATAGCAGCTGTCAACTTAATTCAGAGTGAGACTCTCACAGAGTTGCCACATAGGAAATCTGAATCGGACGGTGATATGACTTATCTGAGAACCGTTCCTTTCCCAACGTAATTGTTACCGGACGACACTTGCCAGGGTCCCACGTAATTGCATTCCGAACAACACCGCACTATTCACAATAATTCACCAGAGGTAGACTTTTGGAGAACGATATTCCACCACGCCGTTATCAGGAAAACGCCATGTCAACGCTCGAATCACCGCCGGTTCACAAACGTCCGAACACGTGGCGGTGGATAGCGCTGGCGATATTATTGCTCGGGGCGGTTGTGGTGGTGAAAGTGGTGATTCCCGTTTATCGACAAGAACGGGCGATTGCAAAAATCGAGTCGGCTGGATTTGGGACAATTGTGCAAAGCGAGCGTATTGGGCCGGATTGGTTGTGGAAGGACGTTGCGCCGGCTCGTTGGAGGGGCTTCGACCGCGTTAATGAAATCACACAGCCGCGTTTTATTGGTTTCACGATGAGCATGATGATAATGAATGAATACATCGGAAAACCTCGACGGCTGTGCGAAATTACTTATTCAGGCGTGCCTAAGATTGATCTTGTTGCCGCCGACTTGCAAGCCGTTTCCGGTCCGAGCCTACGCGAACTCGATTTGCGACACATGAGGGTTCAGCCAACAATTTTGGACGGCTCCTCCGATGCTACCAACCTAGAATATCTGGACCTAGCGGCGACGAACATCGATGACCACTCGCTCAAGCAGATCTCGCAATTCGATAACCTCAAATTCTTGTACTTGGAAAAGACCAAAATCACAGGCGCCGGTTTGAACTATCTTGGCAAATTGACATCTTTGCAGGAACTGGCGCTCGATGACACAGACATTTCGGATTCAGGGCTTCTAACCCTCGGAAACCTTCACGATCTCCGCAAGTTATGGTTGTCGAATACAAAAATCACGGACGACGGTTTGCGCGCATTGGAGAAAATGCCACATTTGGAGATCCTTGACTTGACTGGAACGAACGCCACTGACGCGGGGGTGCGGAAGTTCGTATCCAATCACACGTCGAAACTCGCCGCTCTTAGGAGTCTGTTTCTGTACAACACTCGAATCACGGATCAGTTGCTCCCTCATCTAAGGGGTCTCGGTAAGCTTGAGTATCTTGATCTCAACGGAACAGCGGTCACTTGGAAAGGCATCAGGACTTTGGAGGAAAAAATACCAGGGTGTGAAATCCAAGGTGGACTCTCCACAACACTCTTCACCAAATAACCTTCGAATACGGGTACAGACTTTATATCCTCCAAGCGCAAAGGTTCAACACGTTTCGATCTCTTGGCCTCAAAAGCCACCGAACAGGGATTGCTCGAAAATCGGGTTTGTCTCATAATACCGGCGCGCAGGTGCGCTCAGGTTGCGCGGCTGCACCGATTCACGCCTACTCCCCATCATCTGCAACAGGAGACTGCGATGCCAATTTTTAAGGACAATGCCGAATCAATCGGGCGGACGCCGCTCGTTAAAATCAATCGGCTGACGGAAGGACTCGATGCGACGATTTTGGCCAAGATCGAAGGACGCAATCCCGCTTATAGCGTCAAATGCCGGATCGGGGCGGCTATGATCTGGGACGCCGAAAAATCGGGCAAACTCAAACCGGGTATGAAAGTCGTCGAGCCGACCAGTGGCAACACCGGGATCGCGCTGGCGTATGTCTGTGCTGCCAAGGGCTATCCGCTCACCTTGACGATGCCCGAAACGATGTCGGTCGAACGCCGGATGATGCTCAAGTCGTTCGGTGCGGAGTTGATCCTCACCCCCGGTCCTGAAGGGATGAACGGCGCGATTAACAAAGCGACGGAAATTGCTGAGAATCCTGAGTACTACATGCCGCAGCAATTCAAAAACCCGGCCAACCCAGAAATCCACTTTAAGACGACCGGCCCGGAAATCTGGAACGATACCGAAGGCAACGTTGATATTTTTGTCTCCGGCGTGGGAACAGGGGGGACGATCACCGGTGTGACGCGTTACCTCAAAAATGAGAAAAAGCACCCGGTCAAATCGGTCGCCGTGGAACCAACCCACAGCCCGGTCCTGTCCGGTGGCAAACCGGGGCCGCACAAGATCCAAGGCATCGGTGCCGGATTCGTTCCCGATATTTTGGATGTCTCGTTGATCGACGAAGTCGTGCAGGTCACCAACGATGAGTCGTTTGAAACCGCGCGGCGGATCGCCCGTGAAGAGGGAATCACCTGCGGCATCAGTTGCGGAGCCGCCATGGCCGCCGCCCTGAAAGTCGCCGCTCAGCCCGAAAGCGCCGGAAAAACGATCGTCGTTGTGTTGCCTGACTCGGGTGAACGGTATTTGTCGACGCCGCTGTTTACCGAATCGTAATTCCGCACAGAGATCTACAAACTCCACGGCCCCGTGATAAAATCGCGGGGCCGTTTTTTTGTCGGTCGGTTTGGGTGTGGTGCGTGAAGGTGGTATTTGTTTCTGTTATACTCGGAGGCACTTTTCCGGCTTTCACACCTTAGAAACACTGAACCATCCGATGAAATTTGAAACGCGTTGCGTCCATACGGGCGTCTACAAAGACGAATCTTACAACAGCGCCACCACGCCGATTTATCCCACCTCAACGTTCGTTTGGGACGCCGTCGACAAGAACCGCGGCTATGACTACACCCGCAGCGGAAATCCCACGCGGCGGGCCTTGGAAGAAAATATCACGTCGCTGGAAGGGGGCATCGATTGCCGCTGCGTGGCGACCGGCATGGCGGCCATTACCACGGCGCTACAACTTTTCACGCCGGGCGATCATATTATTTCCGGCGACGATATCTATGGCGGCACGTTTCGCTTGTTTCACAATGTGCTCTCTGAGCGGGGGCTGGAATTTACGTTCGTCAAGATGACCGATCTGGATGCAGTACGCGCGGCTGTGCGGCCGGAGACCAAATGCATTTGGATTGAGACCCCCAGCAATCCCCTGATGAACATCATCGACATGGCAGCCGTGGCGGAGATCGCCAAGCAGGCGGGCGCAATTTCTATTGCCGACAATACCTTCATGTCACCCTACTTTCAACGGCCGTTTGAATTCGGTGTCGATATCATCGTGCACTCGATGACCAAGTATCTCAACGGCCATTCCGATGTCGTCGGCGGTTGCGTGGTGACGCGCGATGAGCAACTGGCGGAGCGGGTTAACTATCTACAAAATGCGATGGGCATGGGCTGTTCGCCGTTTGATGCCTGGCTAGTGTTGCGGGGAATTAAAACCCTCGCGCCGCGGATGCAGGCGCATCAGCGCGGCGCTACGGCCTTGGCGGAAATGCTGCATGAACATCCGGCGATCGAGCGGGTCTATTACCCCGGCTTGCCGTCGCATCCCGGTCACGAATTGGCCAAAAAACAAATGACCGGCTTCGGCGGCATGCTCAGCGTCGACGTCAAAGGAGGCCGCGCAGTCGCCGAGCGGTTGGTGACGAAGACGGAATTGTTCTTGTTGGCCGAATCGTTGGGCGGAACGGAATCATTAATTGAATACCCGGCGGAAATGAGCCACGCCTCCATGACGCCCGCAGCACGATTGGCCGCCGGCATTGGCGAAAACACGGTACGGATTTCCGTGGGGATCGAACACCCGGATGATCTCATTGCGGATATGCGGCAGGCACTGGAAGCATAATCACAAGCTTCGGAGGTCATGCTGTGCATGACGTCGTTAGTAAGCAGGCCAAACTTTCGCGATTCGTCATGCACAGCATGACCTACCGATCTTAAAGAGTACGCATGACGACCAAGATGAATTCATGAAAATCGCAAAAATCGAAACCTACCCCGTCCAGATTCCCCTCAAACCCCAGCGGCGTATGAAGTCGTCACTCGGGCAGCACAATGTGTCGCCCTACTTGATCGTCAAGGTGGTGACGGACACCGGTCTTGAAGGGGTCGGCGAAGCGACCGTCATGCCGCGGTGGAGTGGAGAAACGGTGTGGAGCGCCGAAGCGCTCGTCAAACATATTCTGGCCCCCCAACTGATTGGCCGCGACCCGGAGGACATTCCCGGATTGGCCTATGCGATGGATCGCACGGCGCAACACAACTGGTTTACGAAATCCGCGATTGAAATGGCCTGCTGGGACATCAACGGCAAGGCGGCCGGCAAGCCGGTCTATGAATTGCTCGGAGGAGCGGTGCGACCGTTGACGTTTCGCTGCCGGTTTTCGTTGGGGGCGTATGAACCGGATCGTGCGCGACGGCGGGCGGAGGAACTGGTTGCGGAAGGCTTTGAGACGATTAAGGTCAAAGTCGGCGGAGACCCGGCCTCTGATATCGAACGTGTGCGAATCGTCCGTGAGGTCGCCGGTCCGGATCGCGATATCGTCATCGATGCCAACTGCGGTTGGGATGCCGAGACGGCGATTTCAGCTTGTCACGAGATGCGGGACCTGAATATCGATGTGTTTGAGCAACCCACGCCCGACGGCGACTATGCCGCCTTGGCCCGCGTTCGCCGCAAAATCGAACCGGAAGTGATGGCCGACGACATTTGCTTCAACATGATTCATGCCCAAGAGTTGATCCGCAACGATTGTTGCGATGTGATCAGCCTGTATCCCGGTAAGCAGGGGGGCATTCAAAAGTGCGTCGATATCATTGAATTCGCCGAAGCAAACGGCGTCGCCTGCAGTATTGGCTCCAACCTGGAATGGGACATTGCCACCGCCGCTATGGGGCATGTGATTGTCGCCTGCCAAAACATGCAGGTCGAAAAATACCCCGGCGACGTGCTGGGGCCCGACTATCACGAAGTTCGTATCGCCAAGAACCCCATTCAAATCGAAGGCCCGCTGGTCACCATCACCGATGCGCCCGGCTTGGGCATCGATGTCGATTGGGACGTCGTCGAACAACACCGCATGTAACGATCGTTCGCGCGGCGCTCGTCATTCTGCCCAGTTGGAACGCACCCCTTCGGGTTATTGCCCTCCCATCGGGGGGCGGGGTTCGAGGTATTTTAACCGTTTTTGAATGCCGATGTTCACGCTTTGATAGCGGGTCGACAATTTTCCAGCATTGAACAATTCCGCACGAATATTTTCGATGTCGTCCATTCCGATCGCATTGGTAAAGATCGGTAGCAAATATTGCTTGCCCAACTTCGAGAGTTGGAATCGCTTCGCATCGTAAAATGCCGGGTGCACTTGGCGGGCGTGGATCAGTTGCCATTTGTCGCGGAGGATATTGGCTTCGATCGAATCCAACTGAAAGCCGTGTTCGCTGGACCATTGCAAAGTCGCCACGCAATTATTGCGTCCCTCGGCCAACAGTTCGATTGCTTTGCCGCCGAGTTGTGAACCGTAAAATCGGTCAAACAAGATCGGCCGGCCACCCCGTTGGGTGTGACCCAGTTTCCGGGTAAAGATCGCCGACGCAGCTGTTTCATGCCGCTGGCGGGCCGTGAAGAATTCGTTCCCCATCGATTCGTCGAGCATATCTTTGAGGTGTTCGGCCGCACCACTGAACAGCACATTGCCCGCGGGGTCAAAGGTCTTCTTCTTCGCTCCCAACGGTTGGCCGTCCGCATCGCGGACCCCTTCTCCAATGACAATCACCACATGTTTCTGCAAGTCGTATAACTCACGGACGCGTTGCGTCAATCGTTCAAACTCGATTGGAAACTCCGGCATCAACACAATGTCTGGTTGTCCGTAAGCTGAACCGAGTGCGATGAAGCCCGAGTCGCGGCCCATGACCTCGACAATCGCAATGCGGCGATGTCCTTCGGCCGTGGTGCGGATCCGTTCAATCCCGCCCGCGGCGACATAGACAGCTGTGGCGTACCCCGGCGTGACGTAGTTAATCATCTCGTCGAGATTCAGGTCAGGATGCCCCTGTTTTTTCTCATAGCGGAATTTTCCAGGGGTCTCGGTCTCAACGCGCGACCATTCATTCGGCTCGTCAAGATAATTCAGGCCCAAGTCGTTGTCGATAGTTTTCGGGGCCAGCACGCAGGGGAACCGCTCCGACAAGGGTTGCATACCGTTGAGCGTGCCGTCACCACCGATGCAGATCAAGCCGTCAACTCCCAGACGCTGCAATCGGCTGGCGACGAGGTCGACTGACTCCTTATCATTGGGGTCGACATAGGCCCGCGAAGCCCCCAAAATTGTCCCGCCCAAACACGGGTCCAATTCTGGAATGGTGCTGAACAGTGGGTTCAGCACCAAATGTGGGACGTGTGTACTGAGCACGCCGTAGAAGCCGCGTATAATTCCTACGACTTCGATTTTGAGAGCATTGGCCCGCTCCACCGCACCATAAATCGTAGCGTTCAGCGCCGGCGTATCTCCCCCGGCAGTCAATATGGCGATGCGTTTCATGGGCGATTCTCCTCGTTGTCGATTCGTCGTTATTGCTTAAATCGAAAGGCCTTGAGTCTAGACGCAAGACGAGATATACCACGCGGAGCGAAATGAGGGCAGGGTAAAACCTTGCAAATTTTTCGGATCGGTTTTTGATTGAGGATACGAATCATGAAACAGATGACAACGTGCCTACTTTCCGCAGTCGTCGGAAGTGTTCTGACTGTCGGTTTACTTCAAACGCCATCAAGCATTGCGATTCAGGCAGAGGATCAGCCGCCGTTGCTCGCTCCGCGCGCCCAGCGGCCCAACAAACTTCCGCAGGAAGAGCTCACACCCGATGAAGAGATCAACGTCAGTATCTATGAACGCGTCAATAAATGCGTGGTGAATATCACGACCAAAACGCCGAACGTGGACCCGTTTTTTATGACACAATCCGAATCCGAAGGAGCCGGGTCGGGAAGCGTGCTCAATAAAGAAGGGCACATCCTCACCAACTTTCACGTGATTCAAGATGCCAGCCGCGCCATCGTCACCCTCTACGACGGCAAGTCCTACCCCGCGACGCTGGTTGGCGCCGACCCTGTGAATGACGTGGCTGTGATCAAGATCGATGCCCCGCCCGAAACGTTGATCCCCGTCTCATTCGGTGATTCAGGCCGATTAAAAGTTGGGATGCGTGTGATCGCCATTGGGAATCCTTTTGGATTAGAGCGAACGCTGACGACCGGGGTCATTTCGAGTTTAAACCGCTCACTGAGAATCCGGCGTCGCACAATTACCTCGATCATACAAACCGATGCGGCGATCAATCCGGGAAGTTCCGGCGGCCCGCTGTTAGATACCCGCGGGCGGTTGATCGGGATGAACACAGCCATCGCCAGTTCGGTTGGCCAAAGCGCAGGAATCGGTTTCGCAATTCCTTCGCGCTTGATCGAACGCATCATCCCCCAACTGATTATGAACGGCCGCGTGATTCGCGGTGATATCGGCATTAGCCGCGTTTATGAGACGGATGAGGGACTGTTGATAGAAAAACTTGTCCCCAATGGCCCGGCGGATCGTGCCGGTCTGCAAGGTCCGAAAATTATTCGCCGGCAAGACGGATTCTTCGTCTTGCAAAAAATCGACCGGTCCGCTGCCGACGTCATCGTTGCTGTCAACGGCAAGAAGACCCCCACAGCCGAAGAGTTTTTGACCATCGTCGAACGTCATAAACCGGGCGAAACCGTGGAACTGACAATTCTCCGCCAAGGCCGGACCGCGCACGTCAAAGTCCAGTTAGGCGGCGATGATCAGGAGAAACGGAACCATTCGATTTGAAGTTGGTTGGTTAAGAGTGGCCGGTGGCTAGTGGCCGGTGGCCAGAAAAGAAGGGGGCAGGGGGACAGACCGCTTTCGGTTCCCAAACCCTCAAGCCTGTCCCCCAAGCCTCTGGCCTCAGGCCGCGGCCATTGACAGCGGGCGTACGGGATGTGAAAGTGTGCAAAGTCTGCCGGTTGGGTAAAATCGGCGGTTGTTTCATTCGTCCGTCGCCGGAAAGTCAACTCGTGAAGTATCGCCCTTATCTGCTCCGCTCACTGTGGGTCGGCGCTGTTTTGTTGCTGTTGTTTCTTGTTGTGCTGTTCGTCTGGCTGGCACTCAGCAGTTTGGGCGATACCGGCGGTGCGCAAGCAGCCAAGGCGATTACGTTGTCGCTGGCGATCTGTCTCGGGTTTGATCTGATTGGCCTGATCGTCCTGCTCACGCTTGCGGAATTGGAGCGGACCAAGCCCAACGAACCCGCCGACGAAGGGGATTAGTCGCCTTGTGGTTCAGGTGGGGCGGCATCGTCGGCAGACGGCAAATGGGCGGCGAAGATCAAGACCGCCACGGCGACGCCCCAACCGACCGCCATTCCGAGACCACCGGGTGTGCCTTTGAGGAACATCGCTGGATAGACGTCGGCTGCTACATGAATCAAAACGGCAGCGACCAAGCTTCCCGTTAACTCGCGGGAAAAACCTAGGATCAATCCGGCACTGGTGGTGAAAATTAGTGCCGACCAATCCAGTGCGAAACGATCACGTAGCGGGTTAAAGGGGTTGAGCCAATGCCCCATTCCAAAGAGCAGGGCGGTTGCCAAGAGTCCAAAGCCGAAGCGGACCCGGCCGATGTGGAATCGTCGCACAAAAACGCGATTCCATTCCGCTTGGAAGAAACCACGAAATAACAGCTCTTCTCCGAAGCCCACAAACAAGACCTGAAACACGACTGTGCTGATCCAATATCCCGCAAGGCGGCTTTGAAGTTCCAGTTGACCGAAGACTGCTTCCAGCACTAATGGGAGCAATGCCAAAGTTGCTCCACTACACAACCCAATGAGCACGCCTCGCTTGCAGCGTTGACCTGTCAGACCGTATTCGGCCCAACTCCGTTTCAAAGTCAGCGCCGCACAGACGGCGACGGCGATCATGAGGACGTGTGCGGCGTAGTTCCAATACAGCAACTCCGTTTGCCAGCGTGCGAAGGACGAAACGTCGATCCATTTCACACATACCACGATGGCTGCAAATACGATCAGTAGCGCCGCGGCATGCGCGATGCGCCGCGGGGCGGATGCGAGCGCGGGATTATCGGGCGTGTGCGGCATGATGTCCCTCTACAATGTGCTCGGGAGATAACATCCGCAACAGTCAATCCCATGCCAGCGGTTGTTGCCAACTTGCTTTCAGGTCTCGCCAAGGCATGTCAATCGCTCCGTAACCACGGATGCCGCGGAACATGACATTGGGGCCATTGTTGACAATGCCGATTTCAGTCAGAGGCAGGCCCTCGAAAATTGATTCCAATTGCTTCTGGCAAGTGGGTGGGACTTCAATCACGAACCGCGTATTGCTTTCTGAAAACAACAACACGATGTCATCGTCGCAGCGTCCGACTTCGCCCAATGCGGCCAACCAAATTTCCGCTCCCAATTCGCCGGCGAAACTCATCTCCGCAATCGCCGCTGCTAAGCCCCCTTCACTGAGGTCGTGACAACTGCGGATCAGACCCGCATGGATGGCCTGATGCATGGCGCGGAAAATTTTGGGAGCCATAACCGTATCGACCTGCGGCACAGCCCCGCCCTTGACGTCATTGACCAGACAGTAGTGGCTGCCTCCCAGTTCGTTTTTCGTCGCGCCGACTTGGTACAACACGTTGTCCGCTTGTTTGAGGTCCATGCTGACCGACTTGCGGACGTCGTCCGTTTGCCCCAACGCGCTAATCAGCAGCGTGCTGGGAATTGCCACCGTTTGTTTGTCGCCCGCTTCATCGACGAAGGAGAACTCGTTGTACAAGCTATCCTTGCCGCTAATGAACGGCGTGCCGTAAGCAACTGCCACGTCGTAACAGGCTAGTGCTGCTCGGACCAAGCTGCCGAGGGTTTCCGGTTTGTCGGTATTGCCCCAACAGAAGTTGTCTAGTACGGCGATCTTAGTGGGATCGGCACCGACGGCGACGCAATTCCGCACCGCTTCGTCAATCGCCGACGCGGCCATCCAGTAGGGATCGATGTCGCCATAATGCGGATTCAACCCGCAGGAAATTACCAAGCCGCGCTGGGATTGCAGGTCGGGACGCACGACAGCTGCGTCCGACGGTCCGTCGTTTTGCACGCCGACGAGCGGCTTGATCACGCTGCCTGCTTGCACTTCGTGGTCGTACTGCCGAATCACCCATTCTTTACTACAAACGTTCAGCGAGCCGAGAATCTGTGTCAGGTCGCTGTTGTAATCGACTTTACTGGGCAGGTCCTTGCTGCTGGAATTTGCCGGGACAAAAGTCGCTTCACGGATGACCGGCGGGCGGCCGTTGTGGAGGAAGTCCATCGACAAATCCGCCACTTGCTGGCCATCGTATTTGAGTACCAATCGACCAGTGTCTTGGAATTCACCGATGGCGGTCGCTTCGACCCCTTCAGCGGCGCACAGGTCATGAAACTTTTGCCAATTCTCCGGCGGCACAGACAGCACCATCCGCTCCTGCGCTTCAGAAATCCAAATCTCGGTGTAAGACAGCCCGGTGTATTTCAGCGGGGCTTTGTCCAACCAAACCTCGGCACCCAACTCCTCACCCATTTCACCAACCGCACTACTAAAGCCACCCGCACCGCAGTCGGTGATGGCCGTGTACAGACCCTGATCCCGAGCATCGAGAATCACATCGGCTACCATTTTTTCGGTGATGGGATTCCCGATCTGCACTGCTCCACCGGAGAGTGTTTCGCTATGTTCGGTCAATTCGGCGGAAGAAAATGTCGCGCCGTGAATCCCGTCGCGACCCGTGCGTCCCCCGACGGAGACAATCAGATCTCCCGGATAGACCTGTTTGTCTTCTTTGCCGACCGGAATCATCGCCACGTTGCCGCAATAGACGAGCGGATTGCCGAGATAACGTTCGTCGAAATAAACGGCGCCGTTGACCGTCGGAATGCCCATGCGGTTGCCATAATCTCGCACCCCGGCGACCACTCCCTGCGCGACCGCCTTGGGATGCAACACGCCCGGCGGCAGGTCGTCGTAGGAAACATCCGGCGGTGCGAAACAAAACACGTCGGTGTTGCAAATCGGTTTGGCACCCAGTCCCGTTCCCAACGGATCGCGAATCACGCCACCGATCCCGGTATTGGCGCCGCCATACGGTTCCAGCGCCGAGGGATGGTTGTGCGTTTCGACTTTGAAACAGACATGTTGCTCGTCATCGAAGGTAATGATGCCGGCGTTGTCCTTGAAGACGCTGATGCACCAATCGTCGTCTCCCAAGTCTTCGCGGATTTTTACCGTCGCTGCGAAGATGGTTTCTTTGAGCATATTCTCAAACAACCGCTCCGTCTTGCCGTCGTTGTAACGGACGCGGCCGCCGAGTGTCTTGTGTGAACAATGTTCGCTCCACGTTTGGGCGACGGTTTCCAACTCCACGTCGGTGGCGTCGCGGTCCAATTCACGGAAGTGAGCTTGGATCGTCTGCATCTCAGTCAGGTTGAGATACAACTGGCCTTCGCGACTCAAACGTTCGAGGTCGTCGTCCGACATGGTGCGGATTGGGACGGTGATCAGATCAAATTGATATTCGCTGCCGATACCCAGGTTTTCCATCCGCAGCGCGCCGGCGATGACTTGTTCGATGGCGTCGTTGGCCAGAATTTTTTCCGAGACGCGCGTGATTTCTGCATCGTCCGCATTCTCGTTGAGCCAATACTTGCGGCAGGTCCGGACGGCTTCCGTATCAAACCCCAGTCCCGACATCGCTTTTTGGGCGCTGTTGGCGATATTGTCAGTCACGCCCGGTTTGTAGAGCACGTTGAGTAACTTCGCGCCGCCGCACATCGTCCCGTCAGCCCCATCCAGCCGATGTACGCGGAAGGTTTCCACGACCGTATCGGCCAACAACGACTCGGCAACTCGGTTCACACTGTCGGAATCGAGTTCACCTTGAATCAAAAACGAGCGTGCCGTACGCACGTTGCTGACCGAGTTGGATCCAAGTACGCGGCATTCCTGCAGGACCCGGTTACCTTCACGGTCCACCTGCCCGTCGGCCGGTTCAATTTCCACTTCCCAAAGCATCGTCATTTTGCCGTCGATTCCTAATTGGTTCACGTCGCTGTCGCACTTCGCGATATTCGGCCCACGTCCGATTCAGCCCCTAACATAGTGGCCGCCGCAACCGGTGGGAAGCAAGCCCCCCTTACCCGGCTCAATTTTGTGGCCAATGCCGAATCGCCGTTTCCCCAACCCCGGTTATTCCAGTGTTTCCCGCTTAACGCGGGCAGCACGCAGGGATTGGACCAGTGTTTCGGTGTCGTCCCGCTCAATAGCGCCACGCAATTCCCGCAGTTGCGTCTCGAACTGGTCCAATCCGGCCAACATGGCTGTTTTGTTGCCTTGGAAGATGGCAGCCCACAAATGTTCGTCGCCGGCGGCAATCCGGGTTGTGTCGCGAAACCCGCTAGATGTCAACGGGCGGGTTTCGTCGCGGAGCGTTGCCGCCAAGGCCGAAGCGACTAAGTGGGGTACGTGGCTCGTTTCAGCAAGAATGTTGTCGTGCTCCTCCGGCGACATTTCGATCACCGTCATGCCCACCTGCCGCCAGAACGCGCTCACTTGGGAGACCGCAGTCGGATCGCTGTCGTTGTGCGGCGTGACAACGCAGATGCGGTCTTGATAAAGGTCGGCATTGGCGTGTTCGAAACCTTGTTTCTCAGAGCCTGCCAACGGATGCGCGCCGACAAAATGCACGTCGGCTGGTAAGGACCCGGAGACAGCGGCGCAGATCGCCCCTTTGGTGCTCCCGCCATCGGTCATCAATGTTCCGGGACGGCAATGTGCTGCGGCTTCGCGCACTCCTGTGACGATCTTGTCCACGGGAGTACAAAACACAATCAGGTCCGACTCGGCCGCGGCCGCGGATAGATCAACAAGACAGTCGTCGATCAATCCAGCTTGTTGCGCCGATTGCAGTCGCGGCAAGTTACGGCCGACGCCGATGATTCGTGCGGCCAATTGTCGTTGCTTCACGGCAGCCGCTAGGGATCCGCCGATGAGGCCAACGCCCACGATGCAAATCGTATCAAAGTGGCCAGGAGATTTGAGGGAGGATTGGGGCATAACGGATGCATTCTAGATGCCGCGGCTGCGGAATTCCACTGCCGTTTCATTCCCAGCCGGGACAAGCCAACGAAGTCGCACGGCCGTTTTCCGGGGTTTATGATGGCGAAACGGCACGAAATTCAATAAGATCGAGCGTTCATCTCAAGGCGGCGCCGATTCGAAAGTCGGCGGTGCCGCTCAAGCATTCGGTCGCCTGACGTTTGGAAGGCATCGCGATTTGCCTTCTGCGTGGGGCGTCCATTTTTCGGAAGCCACGTCCCCGGAGAAGCAGAGAGCATCTATGTCCAATCATCAAGTCGCAGATCTTCGCAATGTAGCACTCGTGGGCCACGGAGCTGTCGGGAAAACGACACTGGCCGATCTGATGTTGTTCAAAGCCGGCGTCGGGAAACGAGCCGGGTCCGTCGACGACGGATCGAGCGTCTTGGACATCGACGAAGAAGAAAAGCATTGCAAGCACTCCGTTTCCTCGGGCATGGTGCACTTCGATCACGCTGGTAAACGGATCAACGTATTCGACACGCCGGGCTACCCCGATTTCATCGGTCAGGCCATCGGCGTACTGCAAGCCGTCGAAACCGCTCTGATTGTGGTCAGCGCCAGCTCCGGCGTGCAGGTGAATACGCGGCGGATGTTCAACGAAGCGGGCAAAGCCGGTCTGGCGCGCGCTGTCGTGATCAATAAGATGGATTCCGAAAATATCCAATTCGAGGAACTCCTCGATGGCATACAGCAAACGTTCGGTGCGCAATGCGTTCCCCTGAACCTGCCGGTTGGGTTAGGCCATGATTTCAGCGGTGTGGTTAGCACGCTCTCTGTGCCCAGTGAAGTCCCCGCCGGGACTGTGATGGATCCCACGGAAATCAATCAGCAAGTGATGGATGCCATTGTCGAAGCCGACGAGGCATTGATGGAGCGGTTTCTGGAAGGCGAGAAACTCGCCCCCGAAGAAATCAGCGCCGGTCTGTCCAAAGCCATTGCCGCCGGCACGTTGATTCCCGTCTTTTGCGTCAGTGCTAAAAACGATATCGGTGTGAGCGAATTGATGGACGGTCTCGCCGCCTCGGCGCTGCCTCCCACAGCCATCACCCGCACAGCGCTCAATGCCGAGGGCGAAGAAGTCCCGCTGACCGTTTCTGCGGACGGCCCTTTTGTCGCGCTGGTCTTCAAAACGCGCATCGACCCGTTTGTCTCTAAGATGAGCTATTTGAAGATCTACTCCGGGTCGCTACACAAGGATACGTCGGTGCATAGCGCCAACTTGGACAAGTCGCTCAAAATCGGTCATCTGCTAGATGTCCAGGGAGGCCAACAAGAGGCAGTCGACTCTGCTGCGGCCGGTGATATCGTTGTTGTTGTCAAAATGGACGACCTGCACGTCGGCGATACACTCAATGACGGCAAATCCGGCCTGTCGATGCCCCCCATCAAATTCCCCACGCCCATGATCGAATTGGCGGCGGAGCCGAAAAGCCGCTCCGACCAACAGAAGATTTCCGGCGCGCTGCAGAAGGTCGACGAAGAAGACCAAACCTTCCTGCTCCGCCGCGATTCCCAAACCAAGGAACTGGTCATCCAAGGCATGAGCGAACTGCATTTGCAGATCGTGTTGGAGCGGTTGCTCGTACGCGACAAAGTGGAAGTCGTGACCCACCAACCGAAAATTCCCTATCGCGAAACCGTCAACGGCGAGGCCGAAGGCAGCTATCGGCACAAAAAACAATCAGGCGGTTCCGGTCAATTCGGCGAAGTGCACTGCCGTGTCTCCCCCTGTCCGCACGATATTGATCCCGAAGAATACTTCAATAAAACGCGGTTCCTCAACATGCGGGAGTACCACTACGATCCCGATCTGAACTATGCCTTCGTTGACCGTATCTCGGGCGGTTCGATTCCCAACCAATTCATCCCCGCTGTCGAAAAGGGCATCCGGGAACGAATGGAGCGGGGGGTGCTTGCCGGATATCAAGTGCAGGATGTCGTCGTGGAATTGTTCTTCGGCAAAGACCATCCTGTGGACAGCAACGAAACGGCCTTCAAAATGGCCGGCAGCCTCTGCTTTCGCAACCTGTTCCAAGAGGCCAAACCCTCTCTGTTGGAACCGATTGTGCATGTCGAAATCACCATTCCCGACGAAAACCTGGGCGACATCACCAGCGACCTCAACGGCCGCCGCGGCCGCGTCGAAGGCATGGACACCGCCCCGGGCGGGTATCAAGTGATCATCGCCCACGCTCCGCTGTCAGAAATGATGACCTACGCCCGCACACTCTCCAGCATGACCAGCGGCCAAGGCTCCTTCACCATGGAACTAAGCCACTACGACATGGTCCCCCCCAACGAACAAGCCAAAATCATCGCCGCCGCGAAGAAGGGGGACGACGAGGACGAATAAGCGTTCATTTTTCCAGTTTTTGTATGGCTTTGTCCGCATGTACTTACGAAATCATATGGCATACGGACGATTGTATTATGACTTACCTCCTGGAATCAGGATCGGTGATAAAGGAATATTCACATGGGAGCGTGGGGGTACGGAATTCTTCAAAACGATACTGCCCAAGATGGAATGTGCGAGGCGGCGGGTCAATTGCAGTCTATGCTACCGGGGTTTGCTGAACACCCAGGTCCGGAAACGGCGGCGCGCCTCAGTGCCACCATCGGAATGTGTCTGCAATTTTCAAGGTATTTGTTCGACGCAGATTCACCCTGTCATTCCCATTTGTTGAAGGCCATTGAGGCTAACAATCGGTACTTTATCGAGCTGCCTGGAGAAGCGGAAAACATACTATTGTCAATTTTAGGCGGTCGGGGACTTGATCTTGCCGACTGCGGCGCAGTCTTGCCTAACGACCTAGAAAGAGCCTTTCACGGATTTGAGCCAAGCGAATTTCCGACGCAAAAAGCATTCGGCGAACGGCACGAAGACCTTTTCCGACATCCCGAGTCCACTCGTTTCACACAGAATTTTGTCGATTCGCTGGTCAAGCAAGTTGATGAAGGTTTTGCGGACGAGGATGTTGTAGACGACCTTTCTCGCGATGGCGAGTTTATGGGGCCGCTAGGACTATTGTTGATCATTGAGCCGTGTAAAATCGATTCCGGAAAATTCACGCAATGGCGCGAACAATTCCAAGACGTTTGGGGTGATCGTGAGCCTAGCAATGACGATATGGAAGCAAAATTCGAAGCGTCTTATCGGCCATGCGTCGAATTGGCCCTCGACTACGGCTTGCGGAAATTTACCGAGTAGGTCCGGCTGTGCCGGACGATTGCGGGAGCGATTTAAACCACGTCAGGTCCGGATTCCAGGGACCGTCAACAGACTACAACGGCCGGTAGAACCGGCCCTACGCTGCTAGAAATTGGAGAGTGAAACGTCAAAAGCGATCCGAAAAAGTTTGCCGTGGCGTTTTTTGTGGGCTTGAACGCGATTTCGTATTTTGTCCGCAGTGGCCCAAGCTCCGGTTGGTTTCGCATGTCGAGAATCGGTGACCTCTATGAGGCAATTGGGTTTCCGTTAATCGTGTGGGAATACGGGGGCGTCGTTGGCGCCAACTATTTCTTCATCGCTTCACTTGGAATTGATCTGTTGTTTGGAGCCGTGTTGTATTGGCAGGCACCATTTCTGTTTCGGGACGTATTGCTTGAAGAACCAAGAGAATCACATGAGCCGCGCCGTACGGCAAATCAATACGCCCCAGCGTCTCTGTTATTGCCCTTTTGTGTGGCCATGTTGTTCGGCTTTTTGGATTGGCATCTGAGGTGGTTGTTAATTCTTGTTAGCGTGCCGGCTGTGGTGTTTGTGTTTGGCCGTTGTACGCCGACAATTAATCGAAAATACGTCTATGGCAGTGTTTTGGGGTTTCTACTGTTGGTGTACTTCCTATGCCCGTTCGACGAGCGGCCTGCGATCGATGTGTTGGCCATTCGTTGTTTTATGGCGTGGGGTGGGCAATGGAGCGCTTATCAAGTGATTCGAGCGTTTCGAATGTGGTATCAACAGAAGAGCAGAATAGAATGTTGATCCAGCGAGTCGGTCCGGCTGTGCCGGACGAATGCGGGAGCGATGTGAACCAAGCCGGGCCCGGATTCTAGAGAGTGCCAACAGACAACAACGGCCGGTACAACCGGCCCTATGGACTTTGTCGGAGCGATAATATGTCAGACAACCCCGTCGAGCCGGATCCCGTCTCCGTCCCCGATCAGCCGCAACCGCAAAGCGTTTCGGCGACGCGCGCCTCTTACAATCTGTTTTCTGACACTGTGATTGGTGTGAATACACGTAAGAGTGACAACAAGTTTCAGGCCATATTTATTGGCATTTCGATTCTGGTGTTGGCAGCGGTCGGCGGCTTGATTGCAGTGTGGAACACAGAGTGGGAAATGCCCTGGTATGCCGGCGCGTTACTCGGCGCATTCGCTGGATTGGTATTTGGAACATTTGCCAGCGGCATCTTCTTGATGGTCTATCGAGCCTGGCGGCACGTCCAAGGAAAACACGATTAACCGGCACTTGAAACAACGTTCAATCGTCGTCCGCATCTGCCAACTTTGTATCCCAACCGACGACTTGTTCCGAGAATTCCAGCATGCTGATTGTGATCTTTGGCAGCGTGACGGGGGTGACCGGGGCGTCGAGGTCGAAGTGGTCTGGCTGTTCCATCTTGGCGACCTCGTTCTCCAAGCTGTACAGCCAGGGCGGAATGTCCATTGCCGAACCGGTTGTGCTTTCCAAGTAGTCGTCGACCTTTTCGCTCAGCGTTTCAAAGGACGCCGAGGGCGTTTGCAGCCGCGCTGCTTCGATCGCTTCGGGCACGAGCGCCAAAATTCGGTCCAACGTGAGCGGCTTAATGAACCGTTCATTCAGCCGGTCTCGCAAACTCGGCAGTTTGATGCTGCACGCGCGCTCCAGCCGCGCCAGATTTCGCAAAAACGTTTCTGAAAGCGTTTCGGTTTTAATGCGGAACACATCCTGCCAAATCTCCGCCGCCTCAATCGCGCCTTCACGGGCCAGTGCTTCGTGCACGATGGCCACCGGCGTCAGATCCCACGCCTTGCGGTCGTAATCGGCTTCCAATCGCAGGAACGCCAACAGCTGATAAATGTTTTCGCCGTAGTCCGATTGCGTGGTTGTGCTGTTGTATTCGATAAAGCGTTCGTACTTGTCCTGCAAACAGCGAAGGATGATTTCCAAGCAATCAGATGCGTCTTCCCGATCCAATTCGCCGCTGGAAAGATCCTCTACCAATCGCATCGGATTGAGTGGATCGTCGTCCTCTTCCAGCATGTCCAGGTACGATTCGACTCCTTGACGCAAGATCGCGCGGATGCCCCCCAAGGTCAGATTGCCGCCGTAAAATAGATCCTGACCATATCGGCGGATAAACCATTTGACCTCGGACCAAGCCACACGGTCGTTCAGCGCTTCGACGGTGGAAATCCGCATCGTGCTACTGTGGTCCAGCCACAGTTCCAGATAGTACTCGCCGATTTCACCGACCGATTGAATCAACTGCTCGTCGGTGAATTTTCCGTTTTCCCAATCTTCGGAACTCCGGATCACGCAGCTCAGCGAATTTCGCAAGGCGGCTGAAAACAACCCGGCGAATTCCGTGACCGTCACACCGGCGCGATTGCTGCGGCGCTCCATCAATTGCGCTGTCTTGAGCGTATGCCACGTTTCGCGCAACAAACCCAGTCGCGGCAACTGCTCCAACAGAAATTGAATCGCTGATTGCAGCGTCCGCACGCGGGCGATCGCCAGCGGATCTCCTCCTTCGTGCAGTGGTACATACAACAGCGGTCGCCGCGAGATCGCTTTGAGGAAAGGCGGCAGCAACGCTTGGGTCTGCGCGACGTCGGAACGGAAAATAGCGCGGTACAACGGAACGGCCGATTGCTCCCAACCTTTCAAGACCGCTCCCGACGGTTTGTCCGGCAGGCAACTCAACAACGTCCGCGAGGAATCGCCGCATTTGCTGAAGACAATAATCAACATCCGCAACAACTCAATCTTCATCTGCGACTGACGGTCGAATTCGATCAACGATTCTTGATCGCCCATCGGCAAGTCCGATTCCATGTCGGAAACCGATTCAATGAGCACTTTCAGGCCCTTGAGCAGCGCCGTGTCATGTTGCCGCCAATGCAGGATCGTCTCGCCCAACGTCTCGGCAAAATCAGCTGCATCGTCGTCGGTCGGTGACATGGCGGACGACATATTCGCCGCCGCAATTTGCCGCAGATGCGACAGATTGGCCAAAAACACCAACCGGTCACGCAGTCCCGAACTCAGCGAATCAAATTCGCTATCCCGCGAGAAAAGATCGTCGTCGACAGTGTCACCACTGCGGCCGTCGCGGGCGCTTTCTTTGAACGTCACATCCTCATAAGCCGCCTCGAAGAGATTTGCTTCTTCGTCCTCGTCGTCGTCACCTTCGAGGTCCTCAAGTTCCTCGTCGTCGAGCAGCATATGCTGTTCGCCGGCTATCGCTTCGTTAAACGAGGGAACAGACCAATATGCGCCGGCGTTGGCTTCGAGGTAATCGAAGAACTTTTGAATCTTTGGCCAGGCACGGCGGCTGGTTGCGGTGGGGTCTTCGTCTTCGAGCGGCGTGAGCACCATTTCCAACCAGCGTCCCGCCAAAATGTGAAACGAGTAGTTACCCGATTCGAGCGAAACGGTTTCCCCTTCGCTGAGCCACTGAATCAGCAGTCCCATCGATGCGACAATATCCCCTTTGTCCAACAAGGCCGAGACGACCAGCGCGTACGACTTGGGGGATTGAAAGCGTTCGACTTGCTGCCGCCAAAAGGCAATGTCGCCCGCCGATTCACCAGCCGTCCGCCATTCGGCCAAGACCTCTGCTACGTGCGACGCGGACTGCCAACTTTCCTGCCCCGAGACGGGTGGCAAGTCGGCCACAGCTGTCGTGGCGTAGCGATCCCATTCGTCGGCCAAGTTGTGAAACTCCGTGGAGATCTTATCCAATGTTTCCCGGTCCCCGGCAGCGGCCGCCTCGCTCATCAACCGGGCGAACAAGCTGAAGACGCGGTCGACCAGATCGATCAACACGTCGACCCGCGGATCAACAATGCTGTCTTCCCGCGCGGTGAACAACGGAAACAAACCTTGAAAGCCGAGAATATTCCACGGGTCGACCAACGCGCCGCAACCAATTCCCCGGTGAATCAAATCCGGAATTTCCGCTGCCCGCTGAGCAGCCGCGGTGATGTCGTTATGATCCAAGTCAATATTGGCCGCCGTAATCGCGCACTGAATCTCGCATTCAATCCGCGCTGCCGAGGAAGGGATCGTATTCGCGTGCCGCATCGATTCTTCGGGATACCCCATCCGCGCATACAGCAGCGAGGTATGCACATGCTGCAGTTGCCGTGCTCCGTAATCGGCGAGAAACAAATTCAAATGCTGCCGGACGCGTCCAAACGGTTGCCGGTGCACCCGGGCTTCGGCGATGATTTTCTCAGCCACCAGTCCGGAGAGGGACTCCATCAGCCGCGTATAAAACGCATCCCGTTGGCGCGCGACTTTGGGCAACAATGTCGTAAGGCTAATGTCTGAGCTATGCGTGTCGGGGCCGGCGCCGCTGATCGACGATGCCATCAACATCGTTCCACACAACGCCGCTGCCGCTTGATACAGCGCCTCTTCTTCGGTCATGTCCTCGGCTTGCTCGATCCAATCGACCAAGGCATCGACAACAATTTGCCGCACGATAAAACGATGGTACAACCCTTTGTTATCGATGCAGTGCGGATCCCATTCGCCGAACGTGTAATTCGTCCGTTTATAAACCGGATGGCTTTGATCGTACGCCCGCACATCGATGGCGACTTCTTGGAGTTGATCCAAATCGAAATAGGCGTCTCGCAACAAGGCCGGCGGCGAAGCCCGCAAGATATCGAGTGTGGTCTGGATCAACTTCTGGTATTTGCCAACAGCAACGCCCGCCTGTTGAATATAAATCGGGACTGGGCGAAACCGCTCATGCGGATACGGCTGCATCCTGCGGCCCGATTCCAGAACCGCAATCGGACGATGCCCGATGAAGTCGTTCAGTTGCTTCAATGCGCCTGCGACAATCCGATCGGTTTCATCCCAAGGCGGACCTTGCGCCAACGTGGCTTCGAACAGCCGCGCCAGAAAAAAGGGCTGCTGCAAGGCGCCGTCGGGCAAATGGAATAATAAATCCCGATGGTATCGGCGATATTCCGGAGCGACTTCGTCGAAGACCAGCTTCAAGACCGCTTCGACCTGCCCCGTGTCGGCAAAGGCCGCCGACTGTCCCTCTGCCTTGCGCAAATATTCACCGAGCAGAACCCGCAGACGATTCCACGGAAACTCCGTATCGATCCAGCCGTGCAGCCGATTCAGTGCGCTGTGAAAACCGGGGTCGGGATTTCCAGCGGAAAAATTTAGATATCCCAGCAGAACTTGTAAGTCTGCTGCGACCTCTTGAGGAATCGCGGTCGAGGATCGGGCAGCTTTTCGAGCCATCGGAAGTTTTGAATTCTCATCATACAGTGAAAGCAGTTGGTCTATTGCGCATTATCTCGCTGCGCCTTAGTAGAGCAACCGCGTCGGCATTTGAAAACCCCGACGCCCGGTCCGTGGGTGTGCATGGAGACGATGCAGTTTTCAGCATGTCACACCGACGTCTTCGGGGCAATGCTACCGCACAAATGCCCAAACCGTAGGGTGTTTTTGAAATCATGCCACCTAGTTTGAGACAAAATGACCGAAAACGGTTCGGATCGGCCCGCAGGCGTAAATCGTTCCGGTTTTCCCTTTTCCGTAGCCTCATGGTTGGGTTTCCCAGCGTGATCCGATTAGAATCAAGATTGCCAGTTATTGCCAAACACGCCGGTGTCGACAGGTTCCGCGGGTCAATCATCCGTACTCGTCTTCGCCGATTCACTATTTTTTCGAGGGCGAGTCAACATGATTAACCTCAAACGTATTCTCGTGGCGACTGACTTTAGCGAACACTCCAACGTCGCCGTCAAGTACGCCACCGCATTAGCACAGGCCTTTGACAGCGAAGTGATTCTGTGCCACGTCGTCGAGGCGCCCGATTTGATTTCGCAAATCCCGCCAACCGGCGAAGGCTATTTTCCGCCGAACTTCCAAGAACAACAGCGGAAAGCGGCGGAGGAAGAATGCGCCAAAATCATCACCGACTCCGGCATCAAAAACGGCCGGTCGTTGATTGTGGAAGGGAGCGCCTTCTTCGAGGTGATCCGAGCTGCCAAAGCCGAAGACGTGGATCTGATCATCGTTGGGACACACGGTCGCGGCGCGATCGCACATGTGCTGCTCGGTTCGGTGGCGGAAAAAATCGTCCGCAAAGCCCCGTGTCCGGTCTTGACCGTCCGCGAGGGAGAACACGAGTTCGTCCTGCCCTAATGCTGCATGAGCCCTCGGAGGACCCGAGGGCTGGAGACAAGTTCGCCGCTTGAACTCCTGAACCCCCGGTTTTGCTGGGGGACCGTTTATGGAACTTGAATGACTCAACCGCCACAAGCGAGCTGAATATGTCTGAGACGCCGCAATTCTCCACCGATGACGTGACCGAACTCGATGCCGGCAAAAGAAAAGTCCCCAAAGACCAAATGCCGGGCGTTGCCAATATGCCCGCCTGGAATGTGGGGGAATTGATCGACGCCCCCAAATTCGGTTGGAGGCAGTGGACGTTGTTGCTCGGGCCGGGTTTGCTGATGGGGGGCTCGGCGATCGGTGGCGGCGAGTGGCTGATGGGGCCATTGGTGACTGCGAAATACGGCGGCAGCCTGCTATGGTTAGCGACGCTCAGTATCCTGGGCCAAGTGATCTACAACTTGGAGATCAGCCGTTACACGCTGTATACCGGCGAGCCGATTTTCACCGGCAAATTCCGCATGGTGCCCGGCCCCACGTTTTGGGTCTTCATCTATCTGCTGCTCGATTTTGGCTCGGTGTTTCCCTATCTGGCAGCCAACGCAGCGACACCGCTGGCGGCCGTCATTCTGGGGCATATTCCCGATCCCGAAAACGTCGTCTATGAACGGCATCTTCTCAAGTACTTAGGTTATGGGATTTTTCTGGCAGCCATGATTCCTTTGGTCTTTGGCGGAAAAATCTACAACTCTCTCAAGGCGCTGATGACGTTCAAGATCGTGACCGTGATGGGCTTTTTGATCGTCTTGGGCATGTTCTATTCTCACACCGCCACCTGGGTCGACATCTTCGGCGGCTTTGTCAAATTCGGCAACCTCCCCATCCGTCGCGGAGAAGATCTCAACCACAATGGAAAACTCGACCCCGGCGAAGACTGGGACCACGACGGGCGACTCGACGTCAAGGAACCGATGCTCAAACCGTTGTTGGATTCTGATGGTGATGGAAAACCAGATGCAACGGACATCTATGAAACCGGCAAGCCCGACAACATGGTCACCATCCAACAAGGGGACGAAACGGTCTATTGGCCCGACTTGGACAAGGACGGAAAACCGGATAAGACGGTGATGCTCGACACCAACAACGACGACGTGCCGGATACCGAATTTCCGCTCGATGCGGATCAAGACGGAAAATTGGACACATTTGTTGACATCGACGGGCCGAACAAAGATGGCCACGTGACTCGCGATGGCGACAATGTCGCCAACATTTTCACCACGCTGTATCGCGGCGAACCGATGCCCGATATCGACTGGTCGATGATCGCGTTTCTGTCGGCGCTGGTGGCGATTTCCGGTTCGGGTGGACTGTCGAACACTCCGGTCAGCAATTACACCCGCGACCAAGGTTGGGGCATGGGGCACCTTGTCGGCGCTATTCCCAGCGTGGTCGGCGGCCAGGACCTGGAACTCTCGCACGAGGGAACCGTCTTTGTCGTCAACGACGAAAGCCTGCCTCGCTGGAAGCGTTGGTACAAACACATTCTCCGCGACCAACTCGTCGTCTGGATGCCGGCATGCTTCTTTGGGTTGGCACTGCCCAGTATGCTCTCGGTACAATTTCTACCGCGGGGCGCCGTCATCGACGACCAATGGACGGCCGCCGGGATGACCGCCGGAGCTGTGCAGGACGCGGTCGGCGGCACGCTGGGGCAATTGGCTTGGTTTATGACGCTGTTCTGCGGATTTCTGGTATTGGCGCCCAGCATGGCCACCTCAGCGGATGGTGTGATTCGCCGCTGGGTCGATGTCTTCTGGACCTCCAGTCCGCGACTTCACAAAGTCGAACCCAAGCATATCCGTTACGTCTATTTTGCTGTGCTTACGGTGTATGCGACCTTCGGAATGATCATGTTGACCCTCGGCAAACCAGTCACGCTGTTGTTGATCGCGACGACGATCTTCAACTTCGCTTTAGGTTTCAGTTGTTGGCACACCTTGTGGTTGAACCTGGTGCTGTTACCCCAACAAATCCGTCCCGGTTGGTTCGCCCGCATCACGTTGTTCTTGTCGGGCTGTTTCTTCTGGACGGTCGCCACCATCTCCGCCACGATCACCCTACAAAAGTTTGGCTTGTTGTAGAATAGGGTGGCTGGGGACAGACGAAGTCTGCCCCCAGTTCATGAGGCGTAGGTATATCAAACGACCTGACGTCATGCACAGCATGACCTACGCAACATGCGAAATGCCGTTTAAGCAGGCAAGACGTCATTCAGTACGCTCTTGCCTCGCAAGCCCAGCAGTGAATCGTTTTGATGCGCGTGGTCGGCGTATTCGGGATGCTTCAGCAGTGCGGCATGCAACTGCGGGAGATTGTAATACGGCACCGACGGGAACAAATGGTGGTCCAGGTGGTAGCCCACATTGTGCGGCGCGAATAACAATCGCTCCACCGGTCCTGCGGCGAAGTTGCGTGACATGTTCAAATCATGTTCACCTTCCAACCCAAAATGCTCAGCGATACTCCGCAATCGCAAAATCACGGGCAGAATCGTAAAGGCCGGCAGGTACCACAACAACAGCACGGGCACCCACATGCCGGTGACCGTCACAGCTGTGGCCAACAAGACGTAATAGCACAACTTGCCCCAGGGGCGCGGCTTAGCTTCGTCCGCTTTGGGCTTTTGGCTGGAGAGATCACCGATGGCTTTGAGCATGTCCAAAAATCCGCCGCCGCACAGATCGCGCGCCAGCAATTTGGCCAATGCCCAACGGGTCTTGGGAAACTCCCATTCCGGTTTGCCTTCTTTGCGAGTCCAGTCCGGGTCGTCGTCGGTGTTCAGATGACTGTGATGCGCCAAGTGGTTGGCCCGGTACCCTTCGGTCGAAACCAACACCGGCCAGGCCAACAACCAATTGCTCAGTCGGTCATTCCAACGGCGGCTGGAAACAATACGAAAATGCGATGCATCATGCATGATGATCAACAACGCATGCTGTCGCGCCGCAATCAGAATCGCGCAGCCAACCCATACCAATGGATGTGGAAACATGATTGCTGCCGTAAAGCAGGCGGCGATCATTGCCCAGTCACAAGCGATCGCCGCTAGGCCTCGCCCGGGAGTGAGTTTTGACAATTCGCGCAGGCGCTGGCGAAACTCATCCGTAAGGCGGATTTCTCCCGGCGAGACGGCGTCTGTCTCGCCGCGGGTTTGCGTTTGACCGGAGAGGATTTCCTGCATCTCAGTCGCGGCAAGCTCGTGCGTTTCTGCCAGTTGTGTTGCTTGATCGTCGTTCGTGGTTGTGGACATCGTCGTGACTCCCGTTAATCCAGTAGGCCCATTTTGCGAAACTGACGTTTCGCGAGCCACAGCTTGAGCCGTTGTTTAGGATGGCGATTGCCGCCGCGAAGCTTGCCATGCCGGAACTTCTGCAGCAATGCATCGAATTGGAAATAGTAGGGAGCCGCCTTGACCCGTCCCACACCGATCAAAATTTTTGTCACTTCCGTCGCCGCCACGCCCGCGCACATTTGACAGGCCAGTCCCAGCGAGGGAATCGATTTATCCGTAAATTGTTCTTTGGTGACGTCCATGTATTTCAGGTACAGCGTATCGGGCGTCAACCCGCCGATGAAATTCAACATCTGCTCAAACGGCGTTTGCCCGTCATGCATGTCAAAATAGTCGTCAAAGCCAATGCCGCCCGGTTCAAACACCATCCAACCGATGCTGAATCCAAAGGGACCGGCGGTGACCACATGTGTTCCTTGTTCGGCCGCGACTTTGAACACCGTCCGTCGGACGTCGGTTTTCAATAGGTCCATGCCGTCGAGCAGCACATCCACGCCGTCCAGGAATTCGTGACAGTTGTCCAAGGCGAGCGGGCGATGCCAGGCGTCGATTTCGATTTCCGGATTGATGTCACGAGCGATTTTCGACATGACCTCGACCTTCGGTTCTCCTACAGTCGAAGCCTTGGCGCCGTATTGCCGGTTGGTGTTGGCCACGTCGTAATGATCGGGATCGGCGATACGAAACCGCGTGATCCCCAATCGCGCCAAGGTCGCTAGATGGCTCCCTCCCACGCCCCCCATGCCGGCAATTGCCACACAACTGTTTCTGAGCTTTTGTTGCTGTTCGGGCGAGATCAATCCGCTATGCCGCGAAAACGCTTCGTCATATGACCAAGGTTGCGTCGCATCGGTGATCGGGATCGCTTGAGTGGCTGCGGACATGTGTGTGATTTCATTCTTTGACTGAGGGTTGTCGACCAAGCGGCACGAATGTTCTGCGAATTAAGCCGCTGGTTTTTTCACCGTCAAATACAACGTATTGCCCCGGACCTCATCGCCAATGATTTCAAATCCGTGTTCTGTGAATAACGTGCGAGCCTGGTCAGCATCAAAGGGACTGATCAGAATTCCCTTCCGCATTGCCCAACCATTGATCCGATTCGCAAACCAACGCAGCGGCGCCAATCCGCGGGGATTTAATAGAACATTCGCCGTCGCCACGCCCCCGGGCGCCAGCACGCGTGAAATTTCATCCAGCGCCAAACCGGGATCGGGAAAGCAGTGGAAACCGTTGGCAATATTGACCGTCTGGAATTGTCCGTCGCTGAAATCGAGTTTTCCTACATCGCCGTATTGCACCGTGACGTTCTCCCTCTTGCGGAACGCCTTGGTCGCCGATTCGATCATCGCAGACGAAACGTCGATAGCAATCACGCCGGGAGTCGGCCGTTTACGTAACCGACGGTACTTTAGGCACATATCAAGCACGCTGCCGTTGCCGATCGGAACTTCCAGATGACTCTCCGACAAGTTGCCTTCGAAAAACGAGACCTGTTTCCAGATCGTCGAGTTGTAGGCGAACGTCACCAGAAACATGCCGCGGATGTCGTACCACCACGACGGCGTGTTGAATGCCCGCGCTACCCGACGGACTGACGGGGAAGCGGAGGACGCGGCTAATGAGGCTGTGTTGGAGTCGACTTCGTACATGATTTCCAACTTATTCAATCGAATACTGTAGACCGAGCAAAATCCCACTCGGTCTGTTTTTAAGTTTGGGTGGTAGTAGATACCTAACCCACTATGTATCTAGCCCATGGATTGACAACGGCGAACCGAGAGCGTGCTACAGGGCATCGAATCCGAATCCTGTCATCGTTGTATAAGGGTTGTGAGGAATCTGTTCCCGCTTCTTTTCCGGTGTGGGCAACGGACCGTCTGCGGTTGGCAATCGGACCGTCCGTGACGTATCACACGCCAATCGAACCGCATCTTCGGCCAATTCCTCAAGATCGCGATAATCCTTTGTCGCGGCCGGTTGGGCGGCCGACTTCTTCCGGACTTCAGTTCCCGACAGGTCGAGAAAGTTCCGAGACTGTTCGTAGCCCATCGCGTACAATTCCGCTCGCTCTTGGACTGAAAGATCAAAGTTCACCGACGAATGTGCGCCGGTGCGGACCAACAAGGTCCGCCGCCATTGATCGCCGGAGATGCTCGGTTCATCGGCGGCGTCCAACAACATTCCCGCTACGCGTTGTACATAGGTCTTGAGTCCAAATTGCTTGGAGCGTGCGAGTCGGGCGACTTGATTTCGCACCAGCCGAATGGTCACCGTCTCGTGCGGACTGCCGGGAAACAACAACTCATCGTCGATGGCTGCCAACGACCCGTCGATCAAAATCGCACCCTGCATGCGGCGCACGGCAAAGATGCCTGGAATTCCGATCGAACACCGCACACTCGTAGCCACTTTTGTTTCGGGTGTCGTTTGATTCGAGAAAATGAACGGTTCGCCCGTTTGAATGTCGGTGCAAACCACAGACAACGGGTGCTGCAAATCACAAAAACGCCGACCTTCTAAAAAGCTATCCAGCCATTGTTCGAAACGGCGTCCGGCGCATAATCCATAACCACGGACGATACCCAACGGCCGGAAATCTAAAAATTGGCGATAGTCGGTATCCCGCATGAGATCGACCGCCTCGTCATGCGAAAATCCAGCAGCCAGGACGGAAGCAACCAAGCTACCTGCCGACGCACCGGCCCAGCCGCGAATGCGACCGCCATGCTCGTCGATCCCTTTCAAGCTGCCGAGATGGGCCGCCAATCGCGTGCCGCCACCTAACATGCATACATTTAATTCCATGAACCGACTCCCCCCGAAGCCACAAATCTTGTGTGAATCGTTGTTGCTTCTGCTCTTAATTTCGTTGTTCTTGTTTCTTTGCGTTATCGGTGGTGACGACTTCCGGAGCAGCGGATTTGCTTTCCGAAGCTTCCGGTTCCTGGTCTTCACCCGTTTCGATAAACACATCAACCGGCAAACCGACGACCAGCGTGTTTTGCTCGTCCAGCACGATGACAACTTCACGCACCTTCACGTCGATACGCTCGCCCGGTTCGTTGCTCATATATTTCTTGGGAACCATCAACGGCGAACAGGAAACCACCTTGCCGTGAAATTTTGTCTCGGGATCACCATCGGCCGTTACGTAGGCGTGCTGGCCCGGTTTGACAGCTAGTGCATCCAATTCTTCCACGTAAGCCCGCGTCCGCATTTGCGACGCATCGACCATGACCAGCAATGGCTGCAAGTCTTGAGGGCCGACCATCTGTCCCGGCTCGCGGCCCACGCGGAGAATGATCCCGTCTGTGGGAGCGACTAATTCCGCCTTTTTCAATTCGGTTTGAGCGACACCCAATTCTGCTTCGGCCTGGGCGATTTTAGCGTCGGCAATAATCAAATCGTCCTCCCGAGCGGGAGCTTCGATTTCCTTGATCCGCGAGTTTTCCAATTGCTGTTCCGCAAGGGCCGCTTGATAGGCTGATCGGCGTTCTTCGAAAGCCTCGGCCGTAATGGCGTTTTTCTTTTGCAGTTCCAAACCGCGTTGATACCCTTGCTTGGCGGTTTCCAACTGCACGCGAATTTTGACGAGCGCGTTTTTAGCGACCTCAATCGTCTCGGGCCGTTCGCCGTTGGAAAGGCGGGTCCGTTCACTTTTGGCCAGGGCCAATTTGGCCTGCGCGAACTCGAGTTGTTTTTTTAAGGTTTCCGTACCCAATACGGCCAACACCTCTCCCTGTTTGACTTGTTGGCCTTCGTTGACATTGACCTTCGCCAAACGTCCGGCAATTTCGAACCGCAAGGGGACATCACGCTGCGCCCCTTCGATGATACCGCTGGCAAAGATTAGCGGCCGTTTGTTGACCGAAACGGCCGGTGTTTCTCTTTTTTCTGGCGCGGGCGCTGCACCCACTGACCAATTGTGCAGCCACGGCATTTTCTCAGGCGAGGTCATCGCCACGAAAGCGCCGATGCCCATCGGGAGAACGATTAATAATAACCACCGCATTGCTATGCCCTCGAGACGCGATTACGACCGCGTGTTATGTCTTTGAAAATTTTGTTTGGTGTTCGGGTCGCCGTCAGGTTTCTGCCGACTCCGCAATTTTAATAATCACCGGATATCATTCGCCGATACCGTTTGCCCGGCAAAGTTTGTCGTGCGTGCTTTTTGTTCGGTTGTCGATTCGTTAATCCGGCCGTCGACCAGATGTAAAATTCGGTCGGCCATCGAAAAAATCCGCGAGTCGTGCGTGACTACGACGACCGTTTTCCCCAATGACTTGGCCAGCGTGTTCAATGTCTTCATCGCACTTGCGCCCGATTCGGCATCCAGCGAAGCGGTCGGTTCGTCCGCCAAAATCAAATCGGGATCGCCGGCCAAAGCCCGCGCCAAGGCAACCCGCTGTCGTTGGCCCATGCTCAATTGTGTCGAACGATGATCCGCCCGATCCGACAGGCCGACCAAATCCAACAGCCGCCGCGATTCGGATTGCGCCAATCGGGAGGGGTATCCCAACAGGTCCAACGCCACCTTCACGTTTTCCCAAGCCCGCAGACCGTCAAACAGATGAAACCGTTGAAAGACAAATCCAATGTTTTCGCGACGAAACCGCGCCTGCTGTTTCGCATTCAGGCGACTGACATCCTGATCCAAGATCTGTAACGTGCCGCTGTCGGGAGATAATATACATCCCAGGATCGACAACAGCGTCGTCTTCCCGCTTCCCGAGGGACCGACCAAAAATACACACTCTCCGCGCATGACCTCCAAGTCGATCCCGTGCAGGACGGTCGTTTTGATCGCCCCGGACCGATAGGTCTTTTCAATACCGCGAGATAGGATGACGTGGTCAGTCACAGAACTTGTTTTATCCTTGAAGTACAATGGCCGGATCAATCCGACGTAAACGTTGGAAGGGCAACACAGAGGCCACGAGGCAAATTGTCGCGACCAGTCCAATCCCCGCTACTCGCAAAATCATGGGAATTTCGATCGGTGCCAGCGGCGTGGAGCAATACGTCTCCGCCACCCACACAATCCCCATGCCGATCAACGTGCCCACCACGGCAATCGTACAGGACTGGACCAACACCACTTGTAAAATCTGACCGTTCTCCGCACCGATCGCTTTGAGCGTCGCGAAATCGTTGACGTGATCCAATGCGAGCGCATACAAACTTTGGGCCACCATCAACAGTCCCACTAACAACCCCAGGACCGTTGCCATACCAAAACTAATACCAATTCCGGTGCGGTGCATCCAATAATCTTGAGAAATCTTGCGGAACTGGGCCGCTGTATATACGTTCGCACTCGGCACGAGATGCCGGATCTCTTCGCTCAGCTCATTGAGATTCACACCGTCAGCGGCTTGAATCAAAAAGTACGAGCAATAACCCTCACGGATTTGGGCGTACTGTCGTGCGGAATCGATGTTGGTGAATACGTAGGGCGTGGTCATGAAACCGATCACGCCATCGGTAAACCCGGTGATCTTTGCCCGATGGCCGCTAATTTCAACAATGTCGCCGATTTGTGCATACCCCAATTTGCGGGCATCGAGTCGGTCGATGGTGATCGAATCGGGACGGTAGACATATGTCTCGCCGCCTTCGTCAACATTCCACGCAGCTCCTATCTTAGAAAGCGGGTCGATGCCGATAATCATCAGCGTTTCGAAACCGCCATCGGGGAGCGTCGCAATACTCGGCTGGACGATATAGGGGTCTGCTAGGGCAACACCCTCAAGTCCGCGGATGCGATTGAGCCATTCGACCGGAATGTCGTTGGCCAGGTCGACGTTCTCGACCAAGTGCTTGCCCACCCAGATATCGGCGTCGGTGTGATCCACCAGCAAACTGGCTTTATGGATCAGCCCGAGATACAACCCGCCCTGAACATTAACCAAGACTAGCGAGAAAATGACTCCCGTTAGAGCTGTGATTAGTTTTCCGCGATTCGAAAGCAGAATTTTTAGGGCAAAAGAAATCATCGCGCGACCACCAGCGGGGGCTAGGTCGGCGTCCGTGTGTCGGTGATTAACACATCAGACTGGGGATAGTTAAGCCGCCTTCCAGTGCGGCATCAGCAAATTCTTCAACCTCAAGGGCGTTCATCGGTGTCGACTGCAGTTCTTCCCTGGGAATAGCTGTCCCAAAGAACTGGCTATAGCAGGCAGGCCGTTCCACATCAATACGAGGGAAATTCAAGGCACACGCCACAGCCGGATTATTTCGCACCGAAGGAAAGGATTTTTGGCTGCCGATTTGCTCGAATCCCATAAACCGCATGTAAAACTGAGCATGACGGGGGTGGACGGCAATCAGAAACTGATCCATGCCATTTTGGCGAGAATGTTGAGCCATCAGCCGGGTCATCTGCACAAACAACGGCAATGTCTGCTTCACTTGTTGACGCCGGTGCGCCAGACAAGAGACCTCGCCCAGCGAATACCCGCGGTCCCGCAGGCCGTTGACTTCTCGATCATAGATGCAATCCATCGGCAGACCGAGTTCACCGTCGCCGATCAAACTGACCGTGCCGATGACTTCGTTCTGGTAAACCGCTATGAAAACATTGGTCGTCGGCAACAAATGGTACGGTGTCACGCGCATTTCGAAATCGTTGGGTTCAATCAAACCCGTTTCGACATACGCTTCGTAAACCAGATTGAAGGCCGCCCTGCGCTCATATTGAGTACTCGCAATACGATACGAGATCTCCTTGAGAGGCGCAACGGGTACATCGGCCGCAATGTTCATAGTTGCTTCGGCCGGGGCTACCATGACTGCTCCAGTTGAAAATCTAGTCCATCGTGGGAAACCACGAAGTTTGGGTAAAGTCTTTTCAACCATAGCTTACAGATTCCTGTCTAACGTCCTCGAACCCCACGAAAGGGGTTTCCGGGTGCAATTTAATACTCAGTCGCCGACACAATCGAATCGGGTTTTCAACTGCAACTGGATCCATCCACGGAATTTATGTCACAAGACGTGTCTGGAATATTCGCAAATGTCACTGTCAGCGTCGTTCTTCAAGGAATCAAACGAATTGCCATAACCAAACTCATCCGTAGAAATCACACGATTCCCCAAAGCGGTCACACGACTTGTGCCGATTGTTACGATAACGCCTGGATGTGTCGGATATTGGCTTCGCTCAATCCAAGTTTCTGAATCCTTCAATTGTCCGGGACGCAAGCCGCGCCCTTCGTTGGTGGCATTGAAATCGGTCGTAATCATACGACCAACAATCTCATCGACTTGTCGATGCCGTCACTACGGGGCGTATCACGTCTATTGTTCACATTTTGCCGGGAGAACCGGTGATCGGGGTCATAGTTTTCCTCATACGTCTGACCCGTACATCGATAATCCGGCGACCACAAGGTTGTTTGGCCATGTCAACGTTTTGAGGCCATCGCCTCTTAAAACAAAAAGCTATGATTGAATGAATTCCCGTTTCTCTTAAGCATTCAGGTGCGCATTGCCCCGTATGCAAATGAGATACGTTTATGATTTGAATGTGGATAAGACGACCGAAACGGTCAGAGGAGAGGGGGCGCACAGGGGTGGTTTGAATCGTCGCGAACTTACCGGAGCGCGAAGCGCGTTATAGCAGCGCGTCAACGAACGAAGAACAGGGATTCCCCTGAAATCTGCAAAACCACTTAATCCTAAAAGACTGCATCCTTGCGAGAGTTGGCCCGAAACTCCTATTTTACTCGCTTTCGTAAATAGCAATGTCCTTTAATGTACTGGCGTAGCCGTCAATTCCATTTGACATCGCGCAAGTGATAGAGTAGAGAGGTTACGTAAAGTTTCCCGGAAGGACAAGGCTGCGAGGCAACTCGGCGGGCAGTTTTTTTGGCTGGATGAAGCTAATCGGAATATCAGCATGGCCATGAACGACGAAGAATTGCTCGAAATCAAAGACCGCCTACAAACCGGATATTGCAATCCGCATTGGCGTAAGCATGTCGAAGAACTTGTCGCCGAAGTCGAACGACTGCAGACGTTGCTCGATGCCATCACGCGGCTCTCTGCCGTCGATCCAGCGGATTTCGACCACGATCCCGGCTCGGATACCGTGATTCTTTGATTATTCGGCGACCCGCTCTGCTAGCTCAGGCAACACACGCTCCAGATGCGGCCGCTCGATCGACAACAGCTGCTTCAAAGTGCGATACTCGGCAATCAGCGCCGTACGCCGGGCTTGGTTCACAGGCTGCTTGACCGCTCGCAGTAGTACGTTTTTTGCTGTGTGCTCCATGTCGATGAACTCGACGACCGACGTGGCATAGTCACAAATCCCTAGTGCCGTCGCCCGAAACGCATCGGTGGCAACCGCCGCGAACCGCTCCTTGAGAATTCCATGCGCGGTCAATGCCCGCAGCTCCTGGTTCTGGATTGAGGTGGCGAATTCGTGCTGGCAACACGGAACTGCCAGGATGACCTCGGCTTTCCAACGCACTGACTGGGCAATGGCATCGTCGGTCGCGGTATCGCAGGCGTGCAATGAAACCGAGAGGTCCACTTTCTCCTCGTCTGCAAAGCGGTCGATGTTGCCTGTCTCAAATCGCAACCCCCGGCAATGCAGTTTCTCGGCGACTCGTTGGCAAGTTGCAATCACGCTGGGTTCGCGATCCAAGCCCGTGATCTCCACATCAAAGTCGTGGATCACGGTCAACAGATGGTGCAGGGCGAAGGTCAAATAGCTTTTGCCACACCCAAAATCAATCACCCGCAAACGACGGTCGCGGGGAAGATGCTCTACGATATCGTTGACGATCTCCAGGTAGCGATTGATTTGCCGAAACTTTTTGCGTTTGGCGGCGCGCACGGCTCCGTCGGCGGTCATGACCCCGATCTCGACCAGAAACGGACAGGCAGTCCCTTCGGGGATCAAGTATTGCTTCTCGCGGTCATGCAATTGCACGGACGGTTGTTTGGTCGGTGCATGGCGTTTGACTTTGTACGAGCCATCCGCCCGCGCCCGCACAACGTAGTCGCAATTGGCGGTGAACAGATGCCCGTGTTCAAATTCGGTTTGCAACAGATCTCCCAACCGCGCTGCTGCTTCCGGTTCCGAAAGGTTCTCGTGCGTCTCTTTTTTCTGGAAGTGATACGTCAATTGAACAGCCGTCTGCTCCTTGATCGCCACCAGCCGCGCGGTGACCTTGCGATATTCAACATCCGAGGCGGAGCGGCGTTTGCTCAGCGTACACTGCACGAAAACCTCGTCAGCCAGCGCTTGGGAAAACAGTTCTGTGGGAAGAGCAGGGGACAAGTTCACGTCCGGAGAGGAATGCGTCATGTCACCACGTGTTTCCAGGGCGGCGTTGCAATCAGGTTGAACATGTTTTTATCGAACGCCTCTCGCGGTGAAGCAGGTACGAGTTTCAATTTTGTGCTGTGACCGCGGTGAATGATCCATGCGCCAAAGCGGCGGGAAATGGATTGTATCATCGCACTGGGAACAAAAAACGCGCCGGGGTTCTCCATCAATGATCGCGGCATGGCATCCGCCTGTTCCGGCGCCAAGCGTTGCGGGTGGAATGTAGTCGCGCGGGAGAGTTCGTCGGGACTCCAATTCAGAAAAATTGCACAGAGTGACAAGGGGGCCCACAAAGCCGAAGCGATCGACCAAAGGACCATGCCGTCGGAGTGATTTCGCTCTGGGTCAGCGAGTTCATCGACGAGATGCGGCAAAAAATACAAGCCGTTGGTTGTGGCATACAGCAAACCTCGGGCGGGCAGCGCGCGACGGCGGACTGTCACTTCTCCCAACGGCGCACGGACTTCACCCAAGATCGTCTGCAATCGGGAAAGGGGTGGATCGGCTTCGTTGATGTCGACCGCTGCCATACAATCGGGGCAATGCCCGCCGCGAGGCTCGACCCAGCTATAGCATTCGTGGCACAACAGCATCGACATACAAAGTTCCAAAGTCAGCCCGTTTCCCTACCGTTCGGTCGGCAGTTGCCGCTGCGTTACTGTAATTACCGCAGCCCCGCGCAGCAAGGTGAGCCTCACGGCAGGTGCTTTTGCCACGGGTTGCGAAAAAGAGGAATCACCACCGGGTACCGGTCACTGCATCCGGTCACTTTTTGACCGGTGTCTCTTGGTAGAAGACCGAGCGCCACTTGCCGTCCCGCAAGGCCCATGTCGATGTCGCGTATACGGTGGTGAGGGGAATCTGCTTATCGCCGTGGCTTCCCTTCCAACGGAATTTGTAGGTCAAAATACCCACGTCGGGACTGACCTGGACCAGCTTCACGTCGGTCACGGTGTACGATGTGATCGTGACCTGCTCCAGGCTACGCAAGATGTCCTGACCGGCTTGGCGGCCGCCATCGTACGTGACAGCAAACGTCTCCTCGGCCAACAGCGCTTTTAATGTCGCTTGATCCTGCTGTTTGATCGCTTCGATGAGTTTTGACTCTTGTGCCAACAGTGTTTTCTGAAGTGGGTTCGGCGGCGCATCGGCACCGGACAACAACACCGCAAACAGAACGATGGCGAATCGATATTTCATGGTGATTTTCACTTCCGACTGAAGACAGAAAAAACGAGGTCCCGAACGATCAGCTGATTCTATGAGCCGATGCGCTCCCCAACAACCGCGTAACATCCTTGGCAGTTGCAATTCACAGGGTTCTGGAGTTTTGGAAATTGCATGTTGAAAGGCGTGACCATAAAATCGGCGGTCAGCACGTCACCAGTTCCATCAACCAATTCGCATTGAGGTCACCCCGTCATGAACATTGGCCAAACGATGATTCCCGAGTTTGATATGGAGATGGCAAATACGCGCAAAGTGCTGCAGCTGGTTCCCGATGAGAAATGGGACTGGAAAATCCATGACAAATCTAACACCGTCGGCTGGGTTGCCAATCATCTGGCCGACATTCCCGCCTGGGTCGAGAAAATTCTTTGCCACGATACACTCGACGTCGAACCGGTTGAGGGACAGCCCTATCAATCCCCCGTAGAAACATCGACAGCTGCGGTGTTGGCGTTGTTTGATAAAAACGTCGCCACTGCCCGACAACTACTGGAAACCGTCGAGGATGCAAAACTGTTTGAGCCTTGGTCGCTATTACGGCAAGGGCAAGAACTCATGACCTTGCCTCGCTTGGCTGTCTTGCGAACCTGGGTTCTCAATCATACGATCCACCATCGCGCGCATTTGTGCGTCTACTTGCGGGTCAATGATGTTCCAGTTCCCGGTCTCTATGGCCCCTCGGCCGACGATGCCGGACCGGCCTAACAAGCGGACGGAAACAAATGTTGCGACATTCCTGGTCGGAAAATTCGCCAACCCATTCGTCGGCAAGAGCACTCCTCGTCTAACGCTATTTCTCAAAAAACGATCGTCCCGCAATGTTGATACTGCTCTCTCCGGCAAAAACACTCGATCTGTCGCCGCAACAACAAACGCAGACATACACCGAGCCACTATTTCCCGACGATGCCCAGCAGTTGATTAAAAAGTTGCGCGGAATGTCGATGAAGGCCTTGGGAGAGTTGATGGGCATCAGCAGCGATTTAGCGCGGCTGAATCGCGACCGGTATGCCGAATGGTCGCTTCCCTTTACACCAGAAAATGCGAAACAGGCCGTGCTGGCGTTCGACGGCGAGGTCTATACGGGACTCGCGGCGAGTTCGTTTCGCGCGGCTGACCTCAAATTTGCGCAAAGTCATTTGCGTATCCTATCAGGGCTTTACGGCGTGTTACGCCCACTCGATTTGATGCAGGCGTACCGGTTGGAAATGGGGACGCGACTCGCCACGCGGCGGGGCAAGGATTTGTATGAATTTTGGGGCGATCGGATTTCCCAATCGATCAATGCCGATTTGGCTCAGCAAAAACACCGTGTGTTGGTCAATCTGGCATCTCAGGAATACTTCAAGGCGGTACGACCTCGGCAGGTCGACGGCCGGACCGTCGCGGTCGTGTTTCGGGAAATCAAAGGCGGCAAGTCGCGGACAATTGCGACGTTTGCCAAACAGGCGCGGGGACGGATGGCGGCTTGGATCATTCGCAACCGCATCGTCGACCCGGCCGATTTGAATCAGTTCGCCGAGGCTGATTATCAATATGTCGCCTCGGAGTCGACCGCGGATGAAATCGTCTTCTCCCGCCCGCAACCGCCACCACCGGGCAAAGCCAAACGGTCGGCATAATTGCCATCTCCCGAGTGACCGGTGATTCCGGTAGAGACGCCCGAATCTTCTCTGAACTGCGGGCTGGAGGTTGCTAAAAAGCATCATCGCGCGTGGCAGGTGCTAGAGTCTTATGCGGATGCGGATTTCTCGGAATCCGTGAAGTATCGCGATATCGTAGACCGCGCAAGCGACTTGGCTCGGTTCAGCGACTTCATTCTGCAACGTCCATTCTGAAATGTCATGAATATCGAAGTTACATGATCACGAAACCCGCAAGGTTTTGTGCGTAACGAACAGTGGGCACATGACGAACCAGTGTGGGGACACTACTACCATCCTGAACTCCAATAGCCGAATTTTCGTCGCCGACACGCGATGAAAGGGCATTGGTTGGGGGGCAATTGACGTGCGAATTTCTCTTTTCATCACGACCGTCTTGGCCATTTCATCCCAAACGGGCATGTCGGATGAGACACAATCGGCCAATGCGCCGGGGCAACCTCAAGGGCCGCGGTTTTCCGTCGCAGAGAATAGTCCCATTGGAACCACAGTGGGAACGGTCACCTCGAAAAAAGGGGCCAACCAATCGCTGCGAACGTATTCCATTACTGGTGGCAACGAACACCAGACGTTCGTGATCCACGCCAAGACCGGCCGGATCGCTGTGCGAAATTCCTCCCGATTGGATTACGAAACCAACCCCGAATACGTGCTGCAAATCACGGTCGAGGGGACGGAAGATTTTGATGACAGTTTTGATAGCGGGTTTGCTGCGGAATTGCGCAAATCAGGCATCAACGTCGAGGATGACAAGCAACTGCTCGAAACACTTTCCGTGACGATCACTGTTAAAAATGTCAATGAGTTTCCCGCACTCGAAGCACAAACGCTGTCAATCGCCGAGAATAGCGCCGCTAGTGTGGTTGTCGGCCGCGTGTTGGTCTCTGATCCAGATGCGGGTGACACGCATTTGTTTTTATTCAACAACGACAACGCGCGCTCTCCGTTCGAGATTGATCCTCGCACTGGTGAGATCACGGTCCTCGATCCCACGGCACTCGACTATGAAATACAAACCTACTTTGAAATGAACGTCGTCGCCATCGACGCCGGGGGAGCGGCCCTCTCAGAAACGCTGCGCATCGAAGTGACGGACATCAACGAGCCGCCGCAACTTGCCGCCGAAATGTTTACGCTGCCCGAAGCCAGTGATCCCGGCACGGTTGTCGGTCGTATCCCCGGGGTTGATCCCGATGGTGAAGCTGCGCTGACTTATGCCATTGTCCGTGGCAATGACGACAACGCTTTCACTATCAACGAACGGACGGGCGAAATCAGCGTTGCAAAGAGCGCTGCATTGGACTTTGAACAGACACCACAACGACAGATTGGCATCGAAGCTCGCGACGCCCAAGGCGACATCGGAACGACAGAGGTGCAAATTCAACTCACCGATGTGAATGAACCACCTGTTGCTGGAAACCAAGAGTTTGCGTTACCTAGCCAAATCGAATCGGGCGCGGTGCTCGGAACGATCTCGGCAGATGACCCGGACCAGGGGGAGCAGTTGACGTTCGGGATTACCGACGGAAACGATGACGGTGCCTTTGCAATTGATCCGAAGACCGGTGAGCTGACAGTCGTCTCTCCGGAAAAACTAAATGCCCGGTCCGCGCGTCAAGCGGCCTTGTCGATCAGCATCGCTGACCGTGCGGAAGCATCAACCACGGCGACCGCCACGATTGATTTGGGAATCGCCCAGGCAGATTCATCACTGGCTGCCGCCATTCGGGCCATGTCCGCAGAAAATGAAGACACCGACGATACGACCCATCCCGTGGACAGCCAAACGGCAGCGGTTGTAGCAAAGCCGACCCCCAAAACCAAACCAGCTCCGCCCGTGACTCCCAAAGTTGCAACGTCGGCCACAGCACCGGCCGCGGTTGCAACGGCGGTACCCACGAATGTCGTTCCTGCATCCAACAAACGAGCGGCAGCGAGTTGGTTGCTACTTTGTATCGGAGGTGCTGCGGTCGTTTGGGGTGCAGTCTTGGTGCTGACGTCCTTGCGTCAGCGGCGAATGTCGGCGACTCTTAGGAAATCCATTGCCGCCGCTCATCACGATGAAGAATTGCTGCATGAGCGGATGCTGAGTTTGGACGCGTTTTCTAATGAATTACGTGCCGAACGCGATGAGTTGATGGCTACGCGGCGGCTGCTTACTGGAGAATTCGAGAAACTCAAGTCGCTGTTGGGGCGGCAAACTGAGGAACTCCGCTCGACTGACACTGTGCTGCAACATGGCGATGAAATACTACAAAAACAAATGGCCATGGCTGCTGCTCCTGCACCTGTAACAGGCCCCGCCGGCGAGACTTTAGATTCGGTGCGCCGCCAATTCGCCGTGCAACACCAACGCTTGGGGACATTGCAGGAAACGATGGAGCAACGCGATCGCGAGCTGATCGATACCTGTTCTAAAATGGATACGCGTCTGGAGGAAGTTTTGCAGAAAGTGTCGCTGATTGACACTTTTGACGAATCGCAACAGGGAGGCGGAGATGACTTACCTCCATCTGAGGAAGATAACGTTGCCGGAGCCCATGCGATGGCTGCCTGGGACAAACGACAAGCGCAGATCCAGGAACTGGAACAACAATTCGATAGCAGTACCGGCGAACCTTCTCCAAGCGGAATGGCCACGAAAGCCTCTTTGCAAGACGAGGCCATGACATCGACGGCTGTAAGCGACATGGAATTTGACTATGGACTTCTCGACGCCAAGCCATCGCCTGGTGAACTCTTTACCGATGACCCCGCTACCGATGAGCACGTTACCGAAGAGATGCAACAAAAGTGGGCGGCCCGTACGGAACTGAATACACTCCGCTCAGTGGCGAATCAATCCACTCGAACAACTCTTGCGAATTACTCCCGCAAGAAATTTCTCAGAAGTAAACTGCTGTTGGGTTCGCTGGCGCTGTTTGGAGTCAGTTTCGCGATGCTCCTGTGGCTGGGCGGATTGGGGGCCAATGCCTCGCAGTCCTCGCTGGGCTGGGGGGCTTTGGGAACAGGTGCCGTCGCAACGGTCTTGCTGGTCTCCTCTTGGTTTAAACACCGCAGGTAGTCGCAAGCGGCTGACGTCACTCGAGACGTAAAAACCTTAGACATAAAAAAACGGGGCGGAGGGACATCAGCGTCACCTCCGTCCCGTTTGTTTTTTTATCGCTGGTAGCCTGATGAACCAGCCCATGCTTTACGGGTCGATGAGCAGCAAGGCGCGTGTGGCCGCATTGCGTACGCCTGGGTTATCGTCGTTCATTGCTTCGAGCAATTCCGGAACGACCGTTTTCGACGGCGAACCGACAGCCCCTAAGGCGAAGGCGGAAACTTCTCGCACGCGAGCATTCTCATCACTCAGCCGAGCTGCCAAAGCTTTCACCACGACATTGCTGTTGGGTGCGATCTCTGCCAAGGCATAGGCGGAAACCCAACGGACGTCGGCGTCGGCATCGTCCAAGGCGCTGGTCAATACGGCAATGGAGTTCGCATTTTTGCCGGCCACCTTCCACAAGGCTTCAGCCGCTTGCAAATTGCCCGGCGTCACTTCGCATTCTGACGCAGAGACGAGCATCGGGACTGCTTTTTCGGCTGGCGGACCAATCTCGCCCAAGGCGACTGCTGCCAACGACTGCACCGAATTGGCGCCGTCACTCAGCCCGTTGGAAAGTGTGGGGACCGCAAACTCGGTTTTATGGGTGATCCGCCACAAGGCCAACGCAGAGTGCATGCGCACCTTGGCGTCGGCATCGTGCAGCAAGACCGTTAATGCGGGAACCGCGGGGGCCGCTTCCTCTTTCATCATTCCCAACCGATAGACAAGTTTGTCTCGATTGGGTGCGTTTGGGTTGCTCAGTGCTTGCAACAGATCAGCGACGTCCCCTTCTGCTTCCAGGGGAATCGGTAGGGCCGGGGCCGTTGTCGGAAAAGTGGATGTCGGGCGACGGTCGTCGACTGCAATGTCGGAAGCAGCCGGGGTTTCAATGGTCTCTAACCGAACCAACGGTTCGCGGCGATTGATCTGCCGCGGTTTGCGCGTCACTTGAATCGCAGGTTGTTCAGACGCTGTCGTGGTTCGCTCGGTCGTGGTCACTTGCCGTCGCGTACGCGGCGGTAGAAACAGATCGCTGGATGCTTCTTCATCATTGGCCGGGACCGGTTCCGACTCAACGGGCGGAGCTTCCGGAGGCAAGTCCAACGCAGGAGCATCTTCGGAAATATCCGGCACCGGATTAATATCGGTGGGGACGTCGTCAGCCGGTTCTTCATAAGGGAGAGCCGGTGGCACGGGCGGAGGCCCATCCTCAGCCGGGACGTCACCAGTATCGACCGGCAGGTCACCGTCGTCGGCCGGTTCGGGGGCCGGGACGTCAACCGGCATCTCGGAGTCACCCGGATATTGCGGCTGCATCATCGTCGGCGAACTGGGACAGAATCCCCCCGGCGGGCAGTTTTGGAAGTCTTGAGGAAAGACCCGCCAACACGTGGGGAAGTATCCGTAATACTGTTGGCAATGAGGACTAATCTTCACCGGATCGTATTCGGTTCGATTTTCTTTGTGAAAGAGTCCTTTGAACCACCCCGCCGATACGGTCGTTGGCCAGAAGATGGGAATGACTGCGAGGGCAGTCACGACAGACAGAAGCCGACTAGCCGACCATGATTTCTTTAACACGATGATCTGCCTCCCTGCGGGGCGTTTTCAGTAACAAGACCTCGATCCCCTGCGCGCTCAGGCAACGCAAATTCGAAGACCGCTTCCCGCATTTTGGTGGAAGGGTTTCGAGGCTGGGTCGGATCCAGGTAGGTTATTTGGTCGTTGAGGTCCCCCCTGCGCAAAACCAATTCTTGCGCGGCAGGACCACGGGTATGGTTTACATCGGTTGGCGCACCCGGTCCATTTGAAGGAATTGCGCCGGTTATGCCCGACTTGACGTCTCTTGCCTAGATTGACATTCGCGGCTGTCCCGAAACGATGACGATCGCAGTCCCATTACGATCGCAATGGGCGGTCAACGTAACCCAGGGCGTCGCTGCGCTTTGCCCTGGGCTGACATGTTATGGCTCCGTCGGGGCGAGATCAGCGACCACTCGACGGTACCAAGTGTATTTATGCCTTTGGCCGCTATTGCACCTCAATCGAGGCCCCAACGGGGCCACACAAGTCAGCCCAGGGCAAGGGTGCGTGAGCGAAGCGAACGCCCCGCCGCCCTGGGTTTGGATGGCCGTAGAGCGATTTAGCCCTGAAAGGGCGACACAATTCATTGGCTTAAACAACGCCAAATTTCGCCGCCGTCCAGGGATTCATTCGCGAGACACGAATTGAGATCGCTCGGCCGATTTGCTACGCTCAGCACAGCAATCGCAGGTTTTCCCGGACTGAGATGTTCTAGAACCGGGACCGTGTTTAGAGACCGTTGCGAATTGACCCGGCGGGAGCGAGTCCGATGAGTGACGAAAAAACGATCTTCAAAAAAATCATTGATAAAGAGATTCCAGCAGACATCGTTTTCGAAGATGACCTCTGCTTGGCATTTCGCGACGTCAATCCACAAGCACCCACGCACGTGCTGGTGATCCCTAAACAGGAGATTCCTTCCGTCGCGGATTTAGCAGATAGCGACGCCGCCTTGGCGGGTCACTTGCTGTTGGTAGCCCGCGACGTGGCAAAACAGTTAGAATTGGACAGTGGATTTCGTCTGGTGGTCAACAACGGTCCCGGAGCAGGCCAAACAGTGGATCATCTGCACATCCATATTCTGGGAGGTCGCAGCTTGGTTTGGCCGCCCGGATAAATCCGCACGGTGAAATTGCTCGCTGAGGAATAGAACCGTACTTCGTTTCACTGATTAGATCCTACCCCCGTTGATATTCGCCTTTGCAAAGACATCGCTCATGAATTTTAAGGAACACCGCATGCGATCGACTAAACCTCTGATTGCCTTTGTTGTCATGGCCGCCATGGGAACGTTGTTGTGGGCCGGAGCCGAGGGGGACGTTCCTTCGGGAGAGCGGATGATTGCCGCCGCCACCAAATTTGAGAACTCTCTCAATGCCAAACAGCGCAGCAAAGCGGAGTTTCAATTCGACGACGAGGAACGCTTGAACTGGCATTTCATTCCCCGCGAGCGGAAAGGTCTTCCGCTGAAAGACCTGGAAGGGGAGGCACTCAAGGCGGCTCACAACCTGATTCAATCGGGCCTGTCGGATGCCGGTTATACGCAGGCACTGGATGTAATGAGCCTCGAAGAGGTGGTCTACCTGCTTGAACAAGGGGACCGGCAAGAACGTCGCGAACGCCGCGACCCGGACAAGTATTATCTGAGCCTGTTCGGTAAGCCGAACCCGCAAGGGAAATGGGGCTGGCGACTGGAAGGGCATCACCTGTCGTTGAATTTTGTCGTCCAAGATGGCAATGTCGTCTCGAGTACACCGGAGTTCTTTGGCGCCAATCCTGGCTACATCAGTGCCGGACCGGGACGGGAAATTCGTGTGTTGGCGGCCGAAGAAGATTTCGCACGGCAAATCGTCAACATCAGCACTCCGCAGCAGCTAAAAACAATCTGGATCAGTGAAAAGGCGGACAGAGACATCCGGGGCGCTGGCGAATCGCAACCGGTGGTCACCGATCCGATTGGCTTAGCCTATCGCGACATGAGTGACGAACAACAAAAACTATTATCCGCACTGCTCAGCGAATATCTGCGGAACATGCCGCAAGACATTTCGCAGCAGCGGCACGCGGAATTGAAGGCGGCCGGTTTAGACGACATTACTCTCGCTTGGTGGGGCGGTCGCGAACGGAACGAACCGCACGCGTACCGGTTGCAGGGACCGACCTTTATTGTCGAATACAACAACACCCAAAACTCCGCCAATCACATTCATTCCATCTGGCGCAACCTCAGCGGCGATTTCGATGTCGCCCGCAATCAGTAAATGATTCCGGTCAAGGTTACGCCGTCTGCAGCCGCAATCACAAAAGAGTTTTTAACCACGAAAAGAACGGTGATTCGTCGTCCGTGCTACTAACATCCAAAATCTTTTCGCCATTCCCGGCTTTTGAGTTTGCCTCTAACAGATAAACCACGAAAGACGCGAAATACACGAAAAAAAGACAGAGGAAACGACATAGACTTGCGGCGCTGAAGTAGAACTTAAAAAACAAAACTTGGATGAAAATAACTTAGGTTCTTTTTCGAGTGTTTCGTTTTTTTCGAGGTTCAGTTTTTTTGCTGACATTGCGGTAGCAGGCCACACCGGATGTTTAACGGCTCTTATTCCCTAATCGAACGTCATCCCTTAAGGCTCACACGTTCGTGTTTTTCATGAGGTCGACCGATGAGTCAAGTCGTCAGCAGTGCGTTGGAACAAGAGTACCGCGATGCGTTTCCGGAATCGGCAAAGCATTTTCAGCAAGGCCGTGAGACGTTTCCCAGCGGCGTGACGCATGATGCGCGGTATCTAGAACCGTTTCCTGTCTATGTCCATTCGGCTGCGGGATCGCGCAAGCAAACCGTCGAAGGTCGTGAATTGGTCGATTATTGGATGGGGCACGGATCGATGTTGTTGGGGCATAGCCACCCGGCCGTCGTCGCTGCCGTCCAAAAACAAGCGGCGCTTGGCACGCACTATGGTGCCTGTCACGAATCAGAAATGCGCTGGGCGGAATGGGTCATCAAACTTGTTCCTTCGGCCCAGCGGGTGCGATTCGTCAACAGCGGCACCGAAGCGACATTGATGGCACTTCGTGTCTCTCGCATCGTCAGCGGCAAAACGAAGGTGATCAAATTCGCCGGCCATTTTCACGGTTGGCATGATGGTTTGATCCCCGGCGCGGATGCTCCGCACGATACCGGTAGCTACGCCATGCCGGGTGTGACCGATAGCGTGATGGGCGACTTGGTGATTGTGCCGCCCAACAATTTGGCTGCCTTAGAACAGGCCATTGACGAGCACGACCCGGCTTGCGTGTTTGTCGAAGCGACCGGCGGGCACTTCGGGGCTGTTCCCGTACGGGGCGAGTTTCTCCGCGGCTTGCGCGAATTGACCGAGCGTAAGGGGGTGATCCTGGTCTGCGACGAAGTGATCACCGGGTTTCGTGTGCATCCCAGTGGAGCACAGGGGTATTACGAATTTGTGCCCGACCTGACAACGATGGCCAAAATCCTCGCCGGCGGACTCCCCGGCGGCGCGCTGGCCGGCCGTGCGGACTTAATGGCGGCGCTGGAATTCGACAATCCGCACGGCAAAAAAATGAAGCACCCCGGCACGTTCAACGGCAATCCGCTTTCCGCCGCAGCCGGGATTGCTGCTTTGGAAATCGTCTCCACCGGCGAGCCTTGCACGCATGCCAACGAGGTCGCACGACGGCTCCGTACGGAGATCAACGAGGTCTTCGCCCGCAAGAATGCGCCGTGGGTGGCGTATGGAGAATTTTCGGCCGTCAATATCTTGCCGAACTACACGGGTCCCCGCCCCGAGAGCGACGATTTCATTCCGCACGACAACCAGTTGGAAAAACTGGACATCAGCTTTGATCGCAGGCTCTCCAGCGCCTTCCGCATGGCGTTGTTGCTCAATGGCGTTGACTTTTTCGGCTGGAAAGCCATGACTTCAGCAGCGCATAGCGACGAGGACATCCAACAAACCGTCGCTGCCTTCGACCACATGATCGACCGCCTCCGCGACGAAGGCCTGTCGGAGTAGCTTCAACGATCTCACCACATAGATCGTAGGGCAGGCTCCCGCCTGCCGGATGATACGTTGGACGTGGCTTGGCAAATCCGGCGGCAGGCGGGAGCCTGCCCTACTTACTTACAACTTGTAGAAGCATACTAAACTTTGCGTGAACGCTATCGGAAACCATGAGGCTGTGATGTTTATTGAGGGACGCCGTTACGATACCGGAGAGCCGGTCCGCATTTCGATTGATCAGGGGCGGATTGCCACCATCGAACCCGCGCGCCCAACCGGCCCCATTGAAGAGTGGCCGTATGTCGCACCGGGGATGTTTGATTTACAGATCAACGGCCATGGGGGCATCTGGTATTCGCAACCGGGACTGACTGCCGAAGATATCATCGGCACGCTGATACCGCATTTCGCGCACGGTGTTACGCGGATATTTCCGACGTTGATCACCAACTCATTCGAGAATCTAGCTTCCGGGTTCACAGCAATTCGCCAAGCTTGTGAACAAGAAGCGTGGGTTGCGGAAATGGCCCCCGGTTGCCATTTGGAGGGTCCGTACATTTCGCGCGAAGATGGACCGCGCGGGGCGCATGGTTTGGAGTATGTCCGCGACGCCGATTGGGATGAGTTTTCTCGCCTGCAAGAGATCTCCGGCAACCGCATTAAACTCTTAACCTTGGCACCCGAAGTACCCGGCGCGATTGAGTTGATTCGCCGTGCGGTCAAATCGGGTGTGACTGTCTCCATTGGGCATACGGCGGCCACACCGGAGGACATTCGCGCCGCTGCCGATGCCGGCGCTACGCTGAGCACGCATTTGGGCAATGGTGCCCACGGCATGCTGCGGCGGCATCCTAATTATATCTGGGAGCAACTGGCCGAAGACCGCCTGCATACCAGTATCATCTGCGACGGACATCACCTGCCCGCCAGTGTGGTGAAGACGATTCTCCGCGTGAAGTCGCCCCAGCGGACGATTCTGACCTGCGATGCGGCCGGCTTAGCGGGATGCCCGCCGGGTGAGTATCGTAATGCGGGCGTTGACGTCGAAGTTTTGGCCGATGGCCGGATTGTGATTGCCGGACAGGATCAACTGCTCGCCGGTTCCACTCTTTGTACCGATGCCTGTGTTGCCAACGCTATGCGTCTGGGCGGCGTATCTTTGAAAGAGGCGATCGATATGGCGGGACGAGTCCCCGCGCGGTTGGTGGGGCTGGAAACGATCGAACTTCTGCCCGGTTCTCGAGCAGACTTGATCACGTTCCACGTTTCGCCTGAGTCAAATTGCCTGGACATCCGTGCAACATTGTTTGGTGGTGAATACCGGCATGGCGGCTGATGCCAGCCGGTGGAGCGAGGAAAACTCATTTCGGCACAGTCCTTGCTGGTTTTCCCTACCGTGCGCAAGGATACACTTGAACATCGTTCGGGAGATGATATCATCAAATTAGGGAAATTTCGTAGCCTCGTGCTGCCTCTTCCCGTACCATGGAAAAGTGCACGCAGCCCGAAATCCGACTGAGAGGCCAGTACTCAGGAGAAACAGGCTGAATACTTTTGGGAGAATTGTCGCAGCGTGAATCGACCATCAGCTTAAGGAATCGTGGGAGGGGCAACCGAAGACCGCTATGTTTCGCGTGAAATCCTTGTGGTGCCCTCATTCGTCGCCCCCGTGGACAGACAACAGCCTGAACTCGTAACAATCTCATGCGTTTAACCTCCGTCGATAACCTAGGCCATCAATTGGTTCGCTTGGAGTTCGTCACTCAGTCCGAACTCGCGGCCTGCATGGCTCAATTGCGCGGCAACGGCAGCACGCCGGAGGATCTGTTAAGGCTGTTGGAACGCAAACAGCACGTGACGTCTTACCAAGTGGGCAAGATTTTGCGGGGCGAAATCGATTTTCTCGTGCAAGGGCGGTACACACTGATGTACCGCAATGGGGCGGGAAGTTTCGCACGCGTGTTTCGTGCCAAAGCCCGTGACACGGGCGAGATGGTCGGCATCAAATTGCTCAGGCAGCGATACGTACAAGACCCCGGAAGCGTCGCCGAATTTCATCGCGAAGCGCAATTGGGCAAGACGATGAAGCATCCCAACATCGTGCCGATTTACGATGTGGGGCGAAACGGCGACCACCATTATTTCTCGATGGAGTTCATCGAGGGGGGAAACCTCCGCGAGTTGATGCGGATTCGCAAAAAGCTTTCAGTCGCCGACGCCACGCGTTCGACGCTCGACATGGCCAGTGGTTTGGAATACGCCCTGGGCCGCGGCTTCACACACCGCGACCTGAAAATGACCAACGTCCTGCTGAGCAGTAAAGGGGTCGCCAAGTTAGTCGACTTCGGATTGGCGGGCGGGGATTTGCATTTGCACCACGAACCGGGCGAGAGTTCAGCGCGGGCCTTGGAGTATGCTACGCTAGAAAAATCAACGGGTGTTCCGCCCAACGATCCCCGTAGCGACCTATTTTTTCTGGGTGCGATTTATTACGAATTGCTCACCGGCGTTCCCGCCTTTGGCCGCGCACGCGAGCGGTCCGACCGGGCTCAAGTCAGCCGCTATCGCGACGTCCGTCCGATTACTGCCATCGATTCGACATTACCCGGCGCGGTGGTTGATATTGTCAACAAAATGTTGCAGTACAATCCCAAGGCACGCTACCAAACTCCCACGGCATTGATCAGCGATTTACGCAGTGCACAGCGCGAATTGGGAGACAGCAGTAGTCCAGACGTACCGTCGCAGCCATCCAACAAGCAGCGTAAGCGGCGGCGTGACAGCGAAATGCGGACGGTGATGTGCATCGAGGATCGCTCGAAACAGCAAAATGACTTGCGAAGCTATTTCTCGAAACATGGTTTTCGCGTGCTGATGCTCAACGATCTGCAGCGCGGGTTAAATCGCTTGTCGACGGCGCCTCCCGACTGCATGGTGATCATGGCCGAATCGGTCGGCAGCGGTGCCCTAGAGGGCTTCCAAGAAGCGGCTCGGTTGCGAAACGGTTCCCCGATGGTCACTGTTTTGGTGCTACCGGAAAACCAAGCCGATCAAAAAGCGGAAATCGACATCACGCCAACCGAACAGGTCCTGGTGCAGCCGGTCACCCTCCGCGAACTGCGCACCTGCATCAAAACCGGTTTAGACGCCGCCAGCAGCAACGGCAAATCCGGCCCGGAACGTAACTGAGCGGTCCGGCGTTACGGCGGCCATTAAATGCGCCAGAATTCGCTGGTTAGCGGTTTCAGACTTGTTGACGCCAAGTATCGAGTGCAACCTCTGAAACTGCTCTAACGATAGCTGCTGTGTCGCATGCGTACAGGTCTGCGCAATTGAACACGCCGATTTCCAACAGCCGATACGCACCTTGGTCTGTTCTGCAAATATCAGCCACCCAGACACGCTCCGGTTGATACGCGGATGAGGCGATGATTTCCGCTAACTCCAAGGCTTTCGGGTCAATCGTCGCTTTGGGAGCAAACTTTTCAGAGTCAATATATTCTGAACCGGTAACGATGGTCTGATCCGCAATGATGAACCGCCACTCAGCGACGATCGATTTTGGCGAACTGACGACAACCAGGGCATTGGCAGGGACATCATAAAAGCCCATCAACTCCATGTCGGCATCAAACGTAGTTGTCGAAGTAATTTGGCCAGTGAACAGCTTTAACGGGGAATCAGGACGAACGAAAATCTTATCGTCGCGTCCCAGTGTGCCGAATAAGAATTCACGGCACCGCCGGAGTTCACCGAATGGCAGCATGATGTAGTCATTATTGAGGAGGTGTTCCCCAAAATGGCAATAATAGGAGGAGCATGCAAAGTTTTCGAAGGTTGCGAAAACACCTGGCTTCCAAAGTCGTTCGCGTGAAATTCGTGACACGATTTCAATGTCACCGTGGACGACGGCGCACGCATCTTGAGGAAAAATCTCACGATACGAACAGCCTTCGTCATCCCAGTTGTAGCCGGCCTTCGGATCGTGAATCAGTTTTACTTCGTGGCCTTGCGCGCGAATGTCGGCAATCAATTGGTCTCGATAATGATCAAAGAGCCCCGCATCGATAACCCAGCCGACGTTCATTTGTCGTTTTGACTCCGGAGGAACGCATACACCTACAAACCGGCGCACTGGAGAAGAGGGCCCGCCGATTCAGCAGCGAGCCCCATCTCTGTGATGTCACCAACAAGCGCTGGTTGCTAATGCAGATCCATGTCGCACGACAAACCGCCGCTGGCGCCGATGTAGGTTTCCAGCACGTAGTCCATCACCATGCGGTCGGCGTTGAATCGCCAGCCTAAGGTTCGCACGGCGCGTTTCATGCGCTTGATCCACTCTTGCGGCAAATCGTCGACGTCGCGGCGGTAATATAGCGGCACGACCTCTTCGGTCAGTACCTTCATCAGGCTGTCGGCATCGCGTTGATCCTGAATCTCCTGATTCACGTGCGTGCGACCTGTGCCGATGGCGAAGCCGTTGCTGCCATCGTAGGCCTCCGCCCACCAACCGTCCAAGATCGAGCAGTTCAACCCGCCATTGAGCACCACCTTTTGGCCGCTGGTTCCCGAGGCTTCCAACGGACGCCGCGGATTGTTCAGCCAAACATCGACCCCTTGCACCAAGTGCCGGCCGAGGTTGATGTCGTAGTTTTCCAGCAGCACCACCCGCCCGCGGAAACGTTCATCTTGGGACAACTGGTGAATCCGCTGCACGATGGCTTTACCGTTGTCATCAGCTGGGTGAGCCTTGCCGGCAAAGATGAATTGAATGGGCCGCTCTTCGTCGCCGATCAGATCGGCCAACAAATCCAAGTCCCGCATAAACAAATCGGATCGTTTATACGGTGCGAACCGCCGCGCAAATCCGATCGTGAGGATCTGTGGATCCAACGAGGCCCGCATTTTTTCGATTTGCTCCGGCGACTCTTTGCGACGCTCCGCTTGGGCCACCAGTTTGCGCCGTGAATAATCGATCAAACGGGTTTTCAGCAATTGGTGGGTTTCCCACAATTCGCCCGGCGAAACTGATTCAAAATCGGCCCAGACCTCTGGTTGGCCGGAGTTCAAATACCAATGATCCGGCAACACGCGGTCGTAAAGTAATCGCATTTGTCCCGCCAGCCATGTCGGCACATGCACGCCATTGGTGATGTGTCCGATCGGAATTTCTTCTTCGCTCCGCCAAGGCCACAAATTCGCCCACATGCGCCGGCTGACGACGCCGTGCAAGCTGGAGACGGCGTTGGCTTGTCGGCTGAGTTTGAACGCCAAGACGGTCATGCAAAATGACTCGTGCATATTTTGTGGTTCGACGCGTCCTAGACCCAATAGTGCATCGTGGCTGAGTCCCAATTCGTCACGCAATGGGCCGAGGTGTTCTTCGACCAAGTCTGCATCGAAGCGATCATGGCCGGCAGGAACCGGGGTATGCGTGGTGAAGACGCACATGGCAGCGGTCTCCCGCAGCGCCTCGTCAAAACCAAGTTCGTCTTCGGTGATCCGTCGACGAATGACTTCCAAGCCCGCGAACGCCGAGTGCCCTTCGTTCATGTGGAACATGCCCGGTTGAATGCCGATCGCTTCCAAAGCGCGCACACCGCCGATGCCCAACATAATTTCCTGACGAATCCGCGTGCGTTGGTCGCCGCCATACAAACGGGCGGTCAATTGACGATCCTCGTCTTTGTTTTGTTCGATGTCGGCGTCGAGCAAAAACAGTTTGACGCGGCCGACATCCACCCGCCACACGCGAGCATGAATGTCTCCGCCGCGAGTGGCGACGGAAATCACTACCGGTTTTCCTTCAGGATCCAATGCCGGCCGGACCGGCAGATCGTCAACGTTGAGTTCGGTATACGATTCCTGTTGCCAGCCGTTATCGTCGATGTATTGGTTGAAATAACCTTCATCGTAGAACAGCCCCACGCCGACCAACGGCACACCCAAGTCCGAGGCGCTTTTCAGGTGATCGCCTGAAAGCACACCCAGTCCGCCGGAATAAATCGGCAGCGATTCATGCAGGCCGAACTCGGCCGAGAAATAAGCGGCCGGCCGTTGTCCCAACACGCCGGCGTGCCGCGCACCCCAGGCATCGGTCGATTCCATATACCGCACCCAGCGCCGGTACGCCCAGTTGATTCTGGTGTTCAGGCCCATTTCCATGGCGCGGCGTTCCAGCTTTTCGGGCGGAAACTCCTGCAACAAGATGACGGGATTGTGTGCCAGTTTTGACCAACGGAGCGGGTCGATGCTGCGAAAAATTTCGCCCACTTCGGGTTGCCAAGACCACCACAAATTGCTGGTCAGTTCGGTCAATTTTTCGTGGAGGGTTTTTTGTTTAGCCATGAATTTCGCCGTCTCGTCTTCGTTTTATGATGCCGACACGCATCGAAGTGCGCGCCGCGCGGAACGACCAATGTACGGAATATAGCCGCGTGGATGTGGTTTAATGAATCACGCCGCGACAAGCAATACGAACCGATCAGACTCAGGGGCAGTCCCCAACATCTCTCGCGGTCGCGCGTCTTTCCAAAGTGGCGGAATCGCCTGCAGATCGAAAATCCACATCCGCCGCAGAGTATAGCGAATGGAAGCGTCTGCTCGAAGCCTAGACCAATCGCAGCCCGTCAAACACAGCAATTGCCGTCGCGCAGATTGGCCAGCTTGCCGGGTTTGACTTAGACTTGGGACTTGTTGCCGAAAATGTGCGACAACCAGTGCGACTCAGCGGTCGATCTCGCCCATGACGACGTCCAACGATCCCACGATCGATGGGATGTCGGCCAGCAAGCAGCCGCGGCAGAGGTCGGCGGTCACCGACAGATTGCAGAAGCATGAGCTTTTGGCCCGTGCGCGAAGCGGTGCCGCTTTTCCGTCGCCGACGAGATGAAATCCCATCTGGCCGCGGGGGCATTCCGTTTCCAAGTAGCATTCGGCCGAGGGGAGTTTGGTGTTCAACTTGAACGGCACGCGGTACTCGCCGGCAGCTGTGGGGTATTTTGCCATCGCTTGGCGAACCAGGCCGATCGATTGCACAACTTCCATCATCCGCACATAAAAACGGCACCAGTTGTCACCCAGGACCGCTTCGGGCGGCGCTTTTGCAAAGGGAGCAACCGGGATCTCGTACTCGTAACCTTCATACATGCGGGTGTAGATGCTTTCGCCGTCGCGACGCAGGTCGTGATCAACACCACTGCCCCGCAGCACCGGTCCGGTACAGCCGTAGCTAATGGCGTCTTCACGCGACAGTTCGCCGATGGCAGCGGTCCGCTTGATGAAGATGGAGTTTTCAGTCAGCAGCGTGTGGTACTCGAGAATCCGCGGCTCCAGCCAATCCAGGAACATTTCGGTTGCCTCCATCCAGGAGACATGTTCGTGCGGATCACGACCGGTCAAGGAAGCGAGTCCGGGCGGAATGTTGATCGATGCCGGCAGGTCATGCGTGGCGCCGCCGACGGTGATGTAGCTGTAGGTCAGCCGCGCACCGCAGACTTCTTCGAACAGATCGAGGATGATTTCGCGTTCGCGAAACGCGTAGAGGAACGGGCTGAAGCTGCCCAGGTCCAGCCCATAGGCACCCATGCCGACCAAGTGGCTGGCGATGCGTCCCAATTCGGCAATCATCACCCGCAGGGTCATTGCCTTTTCCGGGACTTCCATGCCGATGAGTTTTTCGGTGGCCAGCGCGAATCCCAGATTCATATTCATACCGGCCAGATAGTCCATCCGGTCGGTGTAGGGAATCCATTGTGGGGGAGACAGGTTCTCGCCAATTTTTTCCGCGCAACGATGCAGGTAGCCGATGTGCGGCGTGACTTCGTGCACGACTTCGCCGTCGGTCCGCAATAACAATCGCAACACGCCGTGGGTACTGGGGTGTTGCGGCCCCATATTGACCAACATCTCGTCGGTACGGACGTCGAACTCAATGACCCGGGGATCTTCTACTTGAATGCTCATCGCGGTCTCGCGGTGCTGTGTTGTCGTTTGAATTTAGTCCGTGCCGCCGGCAGTTGCTCACGGAGTTCGTATGTCATCTTGGCAAGAGCGAGGCTCCCGCTAAGCCGCTGGCGAGGATTAGTTGCGAACGCCGTGGTACTCGAGCGGAAAGTCGTAATCTTTGCGTAACGCATGACCGACCCAATCTTCCGGGCAGAGAATTCGCCGCAAATTTGGGTGTCCAGCGAAGTGGATGCCCATCAGGTCGTAGGCTTCTCGTTCGTGCCAATCGGCGATGCCCCACACGCCAGTTACCGAGGGTACTTCCGGCAATTGTCCTTGCTGGTCGTTTTGCCAACGGGGGAGTTTGACTTTGACCGTCAAAAAATGCTTGTGCGTGTAGCTGTATAAATGGTAGACGACTTCCAAGTGCGGCTCGTGTTCGAACTTGGCCGCCTTCTTTTCGTCCGGTTCAAAGTAGTCGACGGCGCTCAGATTGTTCAGCCCATCGAATCGCAAGTCGCTTGCGTCTCGCAGATAGGTGGTGACTTCCACAATCGCGTCCGAGGCGACTTCAATCCAGGGGTCGAGAGCGTCGGCGTCGACGGCGATGATTTTGTCGCCAAATTTCTCAACAAGTTGCTTATGAATTTCTGTGGCATTCATCGTGGCGGGTTGCCTGATCAAGAAGGGAATTCGCAAAGACAATCGAGAGACGCGGGGCTACGCGACAGGTGCGGGTTCACGTTGCTCGATGGGGAGTGGCGCGGGAACCGGCGGGCCGTCCTGCTTGGCCTTTTCTTGAATTTCTTGTGCCACGGCCCGGACCCAATCCAAGTCACCCCGTTTCCAGACGTAGGCAAAACCGACAAGCAGCACGGAGAAGAAGACGAGAATGTCTCCGACGCCCAACAAGCCGATGTCCATGGCGGTTTGCCGGGAAATTTCATGCGTCGCGGCGGTTGCGGGTTGATCGAGCAGCTTGGCGCTCAGTTCGGCGCGGTGATCGAGTTGTGCATCGGCCAGCTGCATGGAGCCGCCGAAGATCATCGCCCAGGGAAAGAAGAAGGCGACTTCGACGTCGAAGATAATAAACAGCAATGCGACCACGTAAAATCTTAGGTCAAACTGAATATAGCTGGTGCCGATGGTCGGTTCGCCGCACTCGTAGACGGAGATTTTTTCATCCGTCGGCTTATTGGGACGAACCAAAAGGCCGATCAGCAACGGAGCTAAAAGAAAAATCACGCCGACCAGCGAGAACATCAAAAAGTGTCCGACCAAATCCGTCATTGTCTTGCGATTGCCTTATTACGTATCCAGGGAGTCGGTGCACCGTTACCGAGTCGTTATTTTACTGAGTCGTTATTTCTTACCGCTTGCTAAATTCGAGCGGATGTTTCATTCGCTCGCGTCGTGCGTATCCAGCGGCTTCTCGCTTGTCAGCGAGTCTTCTAGAAGTGAGTGACGTCCGGAGAATCCGGCGTCCACTTCGTGCCAGTACGCGAGTTCTTCCTCACCCAGATGCCAGCACAGGTAAACCACCCGGCCGTCCATCATGTGTGGAAAATCGACGAGACCACGCTCGAAGTCTTTGAATTCAACGCCAAGTTCCTGCAGTTCGTCGACGTACTCCTGCAACTTTTCTTCATCGCGGCGCAGTTCTTGTTCGATCTGCTCAACTTCCTCACGATAAGGATTGTCGGCGTCGCTCTCTTGTGACCGTTTGACCTGCGAGTGATGCAGATGCTTCAACCGATCTTGACGTTCTCGAACGTCCTTCGCCTGACGCACGATGTCGCCGACGATCGCGCGAACTAACGGTAGGGTTTTGCGGGCCTCTTCCACCGTGAAGAGCTTCCCATCGAATGTTGTGGAATCCATGGTGAGGCCAATTGTATGAAATAGGCTGCTGTGACGGACATGCAGGTCGTCCTACGAAAAGCATGCTCGTTCTTGGCAGCGGTTTTAGTGATGAGCTTCAAAACCTGAAAGCCATCGTTGTTTCTGTGTCGCGATTCCGTCGTGTGGGTTTTGAAAGGAAAGTGATAACGCGTATCTCGCAAATGACTATGATTCCGCCGGTTCAAACGGACTTGGTTCGCCTTTGACCCAGACTGGTTCGGAGAGCACTTTGGATTCCGCGACAGCCGTAGGATTGAGCGTAGTTTGTCCCCATGCGACTTCCAATGGCAACTTGGAATAATCCACCACGCAACCGTCGCGGCCGTAACTGCTCAAGTCGTGGTTCGACCCCATGAAGATACAATCGACCGGACAAGGTTCGACACACAATGCACAAAACATGCATTTGGTGTAGTCAATCGTATAACCTTCGATCCGAAAACCTTTGCCGACAGGGCTTTTAACTTTATCGATATAAATGCAATCCACCGGACAGGCAGCGGCGCATTTGTCGCAGCCGATGCAGGTTGTCAGGTCGAAGCGGTGAAATCCGCGATACCGCGCTTTGACGGGAACCGGGACTTCGGGGTATTCGTAAACTTGCGTAAAGGCTCGACGGCCGTAGGTTTTACGCATCGTGCGCATCGTGACCCACATCCCGCTGACTACGGTTGAAACCGCCACCCAGATATTCCGAAACCATTCACGCATCACAAACTCCGATTTACCATCACTTCCCCGCCCGTTTGGCTTGTGGGGAAGTTGCCAACTGTCCAATCTGATAACCAACTCGCTGCTAACGACTCACAACTCAGGTGAAAGTCGTTCACCTTGAATTATATGACGTGAAGGTCCCGCTGCAAGTCACATGCGCCGCTTCTCATTTCCGGGAATACCCGTGCCCGTTGCTGAACGGCTTGGCTGGCGGCACTGTTCGCCCTATTTGTGGCTTGGTGCTCGCGCTCGGCATAAAATTCTAGAATTCCCGCCAAATGACTCAATTTTTGGACGTCAAATCGCATTGGTCATGGCGACCAGTTTCGCCAAAACCAATTCCGCAGCGCGAGAGTCGATCGCCTCTGCTGCTGTTGTGGCGGCTTCCAGGGGATCCTCGGTTTTGCCGACAGCCAGCAATGCCGCGGCGGCGTTGGCAATGACCACATCTCGATGCGGTCCAGGTTCTGCGGCAAAAATCGCCTGAATCACCTGGGCGCTCTCCTCAGCGGATTCCACACGCAGGTCGTCCGCTGAACATTCGTCTACGCCAAACGACGCGGCTGTCCATTCGTGCTGCGATATCTCTTCGCCACGCACTTCCCAGGCCAGGGTAGTACCCCACAGGCTGACTTCGTCCAATTCGTTATTGCCACAAACCACCAGTGCCCGCGAGCGTTTTAGTTGGGCAACGGCTGCTGCCAGGATCTCAGCGGTCGCGTTGCGACTGGCCCCCAGCAGTTGAAATTCAGCGCGAGCCGGATTGGTTAGCGGTCCTAGCAGATTGAAAATCGTAGGAAACCCCAAGGTCCGGCGGATTGGCGCCGCATGTTTCATGGCTCCGTGCATCAACGGGGCGAAGCAAAACCCGATGCCGATTTCATCCAGGCATTGTGTGACGGTCGCCACGGGAACGTCGACTTTTACGCCCAAAGCTTCTAAGACGTCTGCCGAACCGCTCGAACTGGACACACTGCGATTGCCGTGCTTGGCGACCGGGATGCCCAGTGCCGCAGCGACGATCGCCGTGGCGGTGCTGATATTAAAGGTGTGTAGCTTGTCGCCCCCGGTCCCGCATGTGTCCAGCAAACCCGTTTTATCGCTGGTCACCGATACGGCACGTTCCTGCATCGCCTGAGCCGCGCCGACGATTTCACCTACGGCTTCGCCCTTCATCCGTAAGGCCGTCAGTAGCGAGGCGATCTCAGCGGCCGTCCATTGGCCGTCCATAATGCCGCCCACACAGTCCCGCATTTCTTGGGCGGAAAGGTCCAGGCGCTGCAAAAGTTTTACGATTGCGTCGGTGAAATTGCTCATGGAAGATGGCTCATCGAAAAATCCAAACCCCTAACAAATCGATCGGCCATCGCGCGAACTTGCGCCATTGATGGGCGGCATTTGATTCCTCAACACACCATAACAAAAAACGCATCCCAGGCCGAGTTGCCAATGCGGTGATTCTGGGTTGCGCAGAGCGCGCATTCGCAATTGACCTAATTCCGGGAGAGTCATAGAATGCGCAACGTTCTGCCACAAAAAGTGTTACGAGCGATCGCAACTCAGGAGTTTTCTCTTGCCTCGAAAGCTGATCATTGACGTCGACCCAGGAATTGGCGATGCCGTAGCCGTCATTGCGGCTCTGTGCGACCCCGAACTTGATGTCGTCGCCCTCACCGCGACTGCGGGTTGCGTCCCGGCCGACGTTGCCACTCGCAATCTGCAAACCATTGTCGAACAAATCGACCCCGACAAACGGCCCCGTATGGGAGCCGCTGCCGAAAGCGGGGCCAAACCGACCGCCGACAAGGCACAAGCGATTAGTGAGATCGCCAAGCTGCATGGCCCGTCCGGCTTGGGTGACCGCCAAATCGAAGTCGCCGACCTGCATCATCGGCATGATTCGGCCAAATTGATGACCGACCTCGTGCGGGCCAGTCCCAATGAGTGCACACTGCTGACCCTGGGCCCGCTGACTAATGTTGAAGTTGCCTGCGAACGTTGCCCCGACTTTTTGAATTTGTTGGGTGACCTCGTCTGTCTGGGCGGATCGGTGGCCGTCGGCGGCGATGCGAATGCCGCGGCTGAGTTCAACATGTTCTACGACCCCACCGCTGCGCGCAACGTTCTCAATAGCCCCGCCACCAAAACCATTGTGCCGTTGGACGTCAGTAACCAAGTTGTGATGACGTTCGAGGAATTCAACCGGTTGGGTCTGGAACCGGAGTCTGCGCAGCAAGCGTTTTTACACGAAACGCTCGCCTACTATTTGCGGTCCCACCATGAGCACTTAGGCTTGGAGGGAATTCAACTCCGCGAATTGGCCGCACTGGCATTCATCACGCATCCCCGGTTTTTCGAGACACAGCGGATGGTGATCGACGTCGAGACGCGCGGCGAATTGACCCGCGGCATGACGGTCTTCGACCGCCGCGCGACCGAGCAATGGCAGACCAACATCGACGTCGTGATAGATGTTGATGTCCGCGGCGTGTTGGATTACTTGACCGACATGTTGAAATGTGTGTGACGGCCAGCCGCCGACGCTCCCCTCTCAAAGTCTAGCGAGACCGTTGCTATGCAGCCTCGGTTGGGATAGTTTGCAGTGGCAAGAAACTCCATTGCAGTTCACCCCATTGAGCAACCTCACTTCTTGAGGTTGTCCTCGCATTTCATCGGAAGGGGCGGTCATGCTCACCATGCGGTCAATTCTTACGTTGATTTCAGTTGTCCTGCTGACCACCATGTCGACCAGCCGCGCGCTGGCGGCGGATTGGATTGATCTCTCGAAAGCAGAGATCGTCATGCCCGACGACGGCACTGTCGTCAAGACCGCGCGACGTGTGCTCACCGAAGAAGTCGCCAAGCGGACCGGAATCGAATTGGCCCATGGCACGTCACTTGGCAAAAGCAAGGCGCCGGTCATCGTGCTCTGTCGCGCCGACAAAGCTCCCGCGGAATTGCGAGAGTTCGTCGCCGCCATGAAAGTGCCCCAGCAGGCGGAAGGTTTTGCCATTGCCGTCAACCAACAGGGCGCGACTCCCATCGTGGTGCTGGCCGGGTATGACGAACCCGGTGTGCTATTTGCTGTGGGGCGGTTCATGTTGCAGTTGAAGATGAAACCCCAAACCATCGAGTTTCCCGCTGACTACCGGATTGCGACCGCACCGCGCTACCCACATCGAGGACATCAAATCGGTTTTCGCAACCTGGCCCATTGTTATGATGCTTGGACGGCTGAGACTTATGAACAATACATGCGAGAATTGGCGGTGTTCGGTGCCAATGCGTTCGAAACGACATCGTTTTCGCTCGAAGGGCTTGATGGTCCGCATGCCAAATTGACTGGCCCAGAGATGGCCGCAGCATGGTCGCGGATTTGTCAGGAATACGGTTTCGATTTCTGGCTGTTTGGGTCGGCAATGGGCGGTGCGGGGAAATCCGAAGCCCAAGAGTTGGCCGCGATTGAATCGCAATTGGAACGACTCCGTGTGATTCCCCACCTGGATCATATCTATCTCACCGGCGGCGACGGCGGGAGTTCTCACCGGCGTCCCGACTTAATGTTCCAGCAGACGGGCCGGTTCGCCGAGCAGGCACGCAAAATCCATCCGGGACTTGGTGTGTGGGTTTCCAATCAAGGGTTCGGGCCTGAATTGAATAATTGGTTTTTCGATTACCTACAGCAACAGCAGCCGGAGTGGGTGACAGGGGTGGTCTACGGCGCATGGTCGCGGATTCTGCTTGACGAACAACGCGCACGGGTGCCGTCGCGTTATCCAATCCGCCGTTATGCAGACATTGGTCATTGCCTGCGTGCCCAATACCCGGTGCCGGGCTGGGACCGCGCCCTGGCACAGACGCTCGGCCGCGAGCCATTTGCCCCCCGGCCCAAAGGGCATGCCCGGATTCACAACCTGTTTGATGAATACGCCGATGGTTTCGTGACTTATTCCGATGGTGTTGGCGATGACATCAACAAATTCACCTGGACGGCATTGGGCTGGGACCCGGATCGCGACGTGAATGAGATCATGCTCGACTATTCCCGCTTCTTTTTTGGTTGGGATATCGCCGAACAGGTGCGGGATGGTCTGTTCATGTTGGAAGAGAATTTTTCCGGTTCGCTGGCGGACAATGACGGCGTTGAAAAAACTTTCGCCCTTTGGAAATCCCTGGAAGACAATGCGGACGACGCGTTGCTGGCCAACTGGCGTTTTCAGGAATGCCTGTTGCGGGCCTACTATGACCAATACACGCGATTGCGACTGATCAAGGCAAACGAGAGTGAGACGCGGGCTCTCGCTGCGTTGCGAAAGGCTCCGCAGATCGGTGTTGAGCCGGCGATCAAAAAGGCACGCGCGATCTTGGCCGAGTCGGACCAAGATGCGACGACCGACGCGCTCAGAACGCGGATCGTCGAACTGGGCCAACAGCTTTTTGAAAGTATCGGCGCGCAGCTGGACGTCGAGAACTACCAGGCCAGGAATGCGGAACGGGGGGCGGTGCTGGATTTTCTCGACACACCCCTGAACGACAAACTATGGATCGAGGACGAACTCGACGCAATTCTTGCCGGCCGGTTCACAGCAACCATGCCTGAGGAACCGGGACAGGGGGATGTGCGCCTCGCACGTCTGGCACGCATCACCGATTGGGAAGATGCCGGTCCGGGCGGATTCTATGACGACTTGGGCTGCACATGGAAACAACCGCATCTGTTAAAACCAAAATCGCTGTGGGATGATCCGGGAGGTGTAACGACTCCCCGCGAAGCGCATGCTATGTACAACGCCGAGCACCACAGGCTCTCCTGGCTGGATGTCGAGGAAGCCCTGTTTGCCGCCCCGTTGACAATGCATTACGAAAAGCTCGATCCGAAGGCGAATTATCGCATTCGCGTGACCTATCTCGGACGCTACAACGCGACCATCCGCCTCGTCGCCGACGACAAATATGAAATCCACGGCCCCTACGGCCACACGTTGAAGGGAGCCCGTTATACCGCCGGTTACAGCGACAGTGCAGCCGTGGCTCGGCCAACGGATGACGGCAAACTCCCGGAGGTCACCCCATTGGAATTCGTGATACCCCGCGAAGCAACGCAGGATGGGGTGCTTGATCTGACCTGGCAACGGATTACTGGTCGCGGAGCGCAGGTGGCTGAGATCTGGTTGATTAAAGAATGATGTGGCGAGTTGGAAAAATTGAACGGTCTCACTTCTGTGGGCGTTGTTGCGTTTGCTCTTCCAACCACGACACTCCTCCGCGCAGAGCGCCGAACACGTTGCCCCGCCAGCCGTGGCCGCCCGGGTAGGTCTGCAGCTTGACGTCGGCTCCATTCTCACGGAGTTGTTCCTCTGCGTTGCGGGCCCTGCGATGTTTATTAGATCAATCCAGTGGCCATTCCTTTTCGAGACGACTCTTCAATTCGGCAAGTTCTTTCTTCTGCAGTTTTACGTCCGACGACTTACCGGAGAGCGAGCGACGTGCTCGGACGACGGTACGATAAACCGACTGAAATAATATTTTGCGCAACTTGTCTTCGTGACGTGCAATCTCGTCTTGTCGAAAGTCTGCCAATGCATGGCCGACAGAACTTTGCTGATAGACCGAGGATTCGGCGGCATATCCGGGCAACTCTTTGACCAGTGTCGCAAGTTGCAGACTATCGCCGGTCATGGCGGCGGCGGCCAAGTACCAGAGGGCTAACTGGTTCTCATCGTCGATGTCCTGGTCTTCGATCGCTTGGAACAGGTCGTTTCGAGCCGTTTCCGCAGCCTTCGTACCAGGTTGGATCTCCATCTGCGACCGTTTCCGCAAGGTCCGCGTCATCAGTGTTTTTACACTTGCAGGTGGTTTGCTGATTTGAATCGCATGTTTGACCAATGCTGACATCACATCATCCAAGACGATATGCGTTTTGAAATCGTAGTCTTTGAACTTGAGGGTCGCCTGCAGCGATTTGGGGAGGCTTTGAAAAACCACCAGTGGATCGGCGGATTTCGGTTTGCCTAGGCAAGAAAACACAACCTCGTTCGGATCGCTTTTGTTTCGTTTTTTCTCTTTCGCTTCAACCCGGACTTGCGTTCTGGTCTTCACGACCGTGATCTCCAATAAGCTTCCGTCTTCGATTTTCGCGTCATCGAGAAGTTCAACCTTCCCCGATTTCATGATCCCGCGAATTGTCCGGCGATCGGTATTTGTCTGTTTCAAGAATGTCTCCCATGTCTGAAAAATGGGCTACCCGGGTGTTACCCTACCGCGGTTGGAGCACCGCGCGGTAGATGCGGTCTTGTTGTTCGTAGACGATGGTCCACTTACCATTGCTTAAGAATGGGTTGGAGACGGTGTCGACTTTTTTGCCGGTAAACTCAGCAGCGCCGGACTTCTTCCAGGTCAGTAGGTCGCTGGATTGCCAGTAGGGACGGCCGGCTGCTTGGGACAGGCCGAGGTAATGTCCTCCCAGGTCGGCTACCGCGAGTGAACCGGTTTCTTCAATCGTAGGGATCACCGGTTCATTTTGTACGCGTTTCCAGTGCACCATGTCGGTCGAGACGGCGATGTTTAATCCCTGCTGACGCGTCTTTTGGTTCATGCCGCGAAACAACAGGTAGTAGCGGTCGTCGCGTTCAAAGATTGGTGAGGGATGGGTGCTCAACAGTGTGTCCCATTCACCGGGGCGGCTTTGCAGGACGGGATTTTCGGGATGCTTTGTCCAGGTTTTTAAGTCGGTCGATGTCGCAATGCCAATCTGTTTGGTCTTGCCGTCACGGCCGGAGTAAAAGAGATAATAGCGATCCTTGTGCTTTGTGACCGTCGGTAATTTGGCGACCACGTGGTCCCACGCTCCCGGTGGACCGATGTCGAGAATTGGGTTTTGCGGCCACTTCTCCCAGGTGATTCCATCAGCCGAGGTTGCCAAGCCCATCCGCTCATGTCCCCCTTGGTTGAACGGTTTGTCCTGCGCCTCGAAGAAACAGTAATACGTTCCGTCTTCGACCAACACGAACGGATTGTCGACCGCATAATGATCCCAGGCGCCGGCCGGTCCCCGGTCAATGACGGGACGACCTGAGGGCATCTCGACCCAAACTTGGGTCGTGTCGAACGGCGGAAGTTCCTCAGCCGGTAAGGAATGTGGCAGCACGAGTAGCAACCCGAACAACACCCAGCATGGAACATTGGGCAGTCTCTGTCGGTAGGACAATATCATTCTGGTTCCTTAGATGGAGATTGCAATTTTTGCTTCGTGCTGCGTGACTTCCAAAATCTCCGGGGGGCGCGGCTGCGAGAATTCTCCTTGCGGTCGGGCCAATCGCTGGATGCAATCGCCCGGCTCTTCAAGTGAAACACCCCGCCTGCTCAAAGTCGCAGACGGGGTGTTCGTTGGATTCCAACCCAGCGCCAAATTGGCGTCGTGCGGCTTAGTGTTCAAAATCGGGCTCTTTGCCTTCATAGGCCCGATAGAAATCGTAGATCGCTTTTTCCAGCGACTCGGCCACTTTGGGATCGACGGTTTGTTTGCATTTCATCGCGGTCACGATGATGTTGTGGGCGGCCTTCAGTTGCTTGACGTAGGCCTCGTTGTCGGACTTGATCCGTTGTGCAAAGAAGTATTCCGCCATGATCTTCTGCGTCTTGGATGCGTGTTCTTCTTTGGTGTTGATCCAACGCACCAGTTGGTTTTTGGACTGAGCGTCGCTCTTTTCGGAAAGTTCGTTGATCTGCGTCATCGCTTTGGAGATGGTGCGGAAGTCTTCCAACATCTGTTCAAACCGAGTCTGGTCGCCGTAGATACCGCAGGGGACTTGGCAATGCGCATCGGCAGTGCGGACACCAACCAAACTGACGGCGGCCAGGGCGAGTGAGAGCGTTACGAAGCGAGACATGTTGTCATTCCTTTTCGCTAAAAGTGTGGACGAGCGCCGCAGGTACAATCGACGCCCTGATTTTCAAATACAGAGGGGCGTATATTACCATGTCGGCGGTGCTCTGGTCAAAAGGTCGAAACAGGCAGTAATGTGACGGGAAATTATGAATTCTTGATGAGTGGTCTATCCCCCAAGCCCCATCAGTTTTGCCATTTTCCTGGATTTGTTCCATGCGTGATGGAGATTTCGCTCTGCGTGACCCAGGGCGTGACGGCAGCTTTTTTGGCGGCATGGAGGTCAGGATTCCTCGTCACGCTTCTGCTTTCCAAGTCGAACGTTGGCGTCGCAGTTGCCGAACTGACGGAGGCTTCTACAATAGGGGGCACAACAGACAGGCTCGATTCAAGTTCAATGCAGAAGAGGATTGCACGATGAGTGACGACGTACGGAAACAGATTATCGAAGAATTGAAAGTCGCCTACTGGATGGAAATCGAGACGGTGATGAACTACATCGCCAACTCGATCAATCTGGATGGCGTACGTGCGGAAGAAATCAAAAAGGCGCTGGCCGCCGACGTGCAAGAAGAATTGGGGCACGCGCAAGTGTTGGCTCGGCGAATCAAAACGATCGGTGGCGAGGTCCCCGGCAGCCAAGCATTCTCCGCGACACAAGACGCGCTGCAGCCTTGCTCGGACCATACCGATGTGAAGTCCGTCATCAAAGGTGTGATTGCTGCTGAAGATGGTGCCATCAAGCAGTACAACAAGTTGATCAAGCTGTGCGACGGTGTGGATTACGTCACGCAGGATCTGTGCATCACCTCATTGGCGGACGAAGAAGAACATCGCCGCGACTTCATGGGGTATTTGACGGAATACGAACAGCGCAGTTAACAAATCCAATTCCAGAAATGCCGCGGGTGAAGGGGGCGTGGATAATTGATTGTTGTGCGGAAACCCTCACCCCGGCCCTCTCCCAGAGGGAGAGGGAGAATATGTTGTTGGTCGCTTGCGCGGTATTGTGAGGCGATTCTGGTTGGTCTTGGTTCGTGCTGCGCTATAGCGGAGTGGGAGGGTTCAAAGAGTCATGTCCGGTGCATTATTAAAAATTGACGGTGAAGTCTCGCAAGCGTTGGAGTTGTCGTATGCCGATTTCGAGGCTTTTCCCGAAGCTGCGCAGGTTTGTGACGTCAGTCGATTTCACCCCACGCGGCAGGGGGATGGAGTGACGTTGCAATCGATTTTGGACCGCGTCCAGCCAGCCGAGTCGGCGACCTATCTCACGCTACACGCCTCGCACGACGACTTTGCCGCCAGCATTCCGTTGGCGGCCGTCGCTGCGGAGGGGATCGTCGTGTACAAAAATGCCGGCGCGCCGTTGCCGGTGGAGAAGGGGGGACCGGTTCGGTTTCTGATCCGCGATCCCGCCGCCTGTCACACGGCGGAGTTAGACGATTGTGCGAACGTCAAATTCGTCGACCGCATCGAACTCACCGCCGGCCGCGGCCGCGACACACGCCCGGAAGACGACGAAGAGCACGAGCAACTGCACGCCAATGAGTCATAGGTCTGTGGGTAACACGAAACTCAAAAGTTCCAATGTTCCGGCAAACTGGCACCGCACAATTCGCATTTGAACCAGCCGTCTTTCACGATATTCCTCTCACGACAACCGGGGCACAGACGAAACACGATTGATGTCGTAAAACCGCCGGGGTGAGGTAGTGGAACAGATTCTAGCGCTGCCGCGACGTGCGGCCAAGATTCCGGTTCGGGGCAAAAGCCGGTCGACTGATTCGAGACTTCCGTGACGTCTCCTTCGGCTGTGAACGTCATCTCTCCAGCGGATAGAACAGGACCGCCCGCAGCGCAAGCAACGTGTTCTGAGCGACGTGGTGCAACAAGCAAGCATCCGTTTCGATCAATGACAAATGTTGCAACGAGCGTTCCGTCGATTTCCGTGTCGTCGGAATGTCGTGTCAACCATTCGACTATATCCGGTTTACTACGAATAAATGCGCCGGAAGGTAAGGACCGGGCTGCGTCACGAATTTCTGAGGGACCAACATAGTCGTAGAGGCGAGTTTGCATTGGATTTCGATAGCAAACGCGAAAAGGGTCTGAGCAACATCCTCGGTGGACAACCGCGCGAATTCGACTGGGGAATTCGCTTTCAAAGCCGCCGGAATCTGTGTTGAATCCGTGTTCAATCTGTGGCTAAAAAACTGCGAGCCCAAGTACGTCGCGTCCGTATCGTTATTCCGCCCAAAAATGCGAGACGCGTTGTGCGAAGATCATCCCCACGACGATCAGGCCGCCTAGGATGGTCATCATGACCGCAGCTGTCGAGATGCCCAGTGCTTTGGCCGCTTGGGGGGCGATTCGGCCATCTTCGGGGTCGACGACAATGGCACGGAGAGCTTGATTGAACATTTCGGCCGCCAAGACGATCGTCATCGACAGGACCACAGCGACCCATTGCATCAGGCTGAGGGCCAAAACGTAACCGGTCGCCAGTACGATGCTGCAGCCGAAGAAATGTACAAAGAAGGCGCTGCCTCCGCGGATTCCTCCGACCACACCCCGTTCGGTCAGCACCAAATGCTGTCGCCAGGCGGGCCGTTTTTGTCGACGGACGGAATGACTGCTGTCTGATCGATGGTAAGTTTCTCGCGATTGCATAGTACGTTCCAGATGGTGCGTCCGGTTCGAAGGTTTGACTTTGTGATCCACAATTGAACTCACTGGGGGAGCGACTGAATGACAGCCGCTGAGGTTTATCGCGTCCCGCCGCTGCCGCTGAAGGAATCGCCGCTGAAGGTATTCGATCTCAGGTTGATGAATCGCGGTTCGACGGAAATGCCGATGCTGCTGGTGTTTTTACTGGGGTTGTAGGAGGCGCCGACGCGCAGATTAAAGTCCTTGCCTTGCCGGGTCACGGTGACGGATTGCCCACGATCCTGGTTTTCTCCGATATCGTAAGCTGTGCCGACTGTCGATCGCCATTTGGGGCTCATTTCGTAATTGACGCGCAACGTAACGATTTGGCTGTCTAGGCCTGAGGAGTTTTTGATTTGGCTGATGCCGGCGAAGAAGCTGCCGCGATCGGTTCGCTTAGAGAGCACACCGGCATCCCACAATTGCTGGCCGCCTTCGAATGTGTCCCAGCCGGCGCCGGCGTACAAGCTGGTCCGTGCCCCGACGTTCCATTGATACCGCGCGCCGAACAAACCAAAGTCTTCGCCAAAGTTATCGCGATTCGGATCGGGGAAGTACGATGTTTCGAAATCCAGGATCATCCAGTCCTTGATCCGCGGACGATCCAGCGGGCCGACTTTCGTTTGCCAGCGGTTCCGCCAGGCCAGCCGCGCCACTTGTTGATCGTCGACCAATTCGTGATAGGGGGCAGTGACGGATCGTCCGGCTCCCGTGCGTACCGCGTAAAACCGTGGGTCAACCGTCGCCGGCAACATGCCGCCGTAGGTTGTGGTGATCATATGTCGGGTGAATTCTTCTTGGGAGTTGTCGTTGAACTCGTTGTAAATCGGCACATCGTTCAAATCCACGTTCGATTCGGAATACGAATAATCCGCCGTAAACAACATCTTGTGCGCGAGTCCATTGAGGTTGAAGATGTCGCTTTGCACTTCGGGCATGTATTTGGAGAACATCAAACTCCCCCGCACACCCAGGCTGCCGTAGAGCCGTGTTGTCTGCTCGGCGTTTGCGTCTTCTTCCCAATAGGTCACTTCGCCCAAGGCATAGGGGACAATGATTGCCGGCCCTAAGTTAAAGGGGGCGTTGAGTTCATGTTTGGTCGAGGCGATGTTTCCGCCGACGTCCACATCCCAGGGCAGGGGACTAAACAGGGGATCGATCTCCGGTCCGGGATCCTGCACGGTCCGCAGGTTGGCGTTGGCCAGCCAGGAATGTTGCGTCCAGGTTAAGGCTCCTCCGAAGAGCGGTTGGGACAGCGTGTAGAGGTCGGCCCGCGGCAACCATTCGGTTTGCGTAAAAAAATCATTGACCCGTCCGCGGGCAATCACCGACCAGGCCCAATTGTCCAAATGCTGCTTGGCGTAACCGTAGGTCTCGTTGTCTTTACCGTTGTCGTATTCATCCTCGAAATACTGTTCCAGGAAGTTGTAATCGGTGAGGTAGCCGACTTCGCCCCAGAAGGTGATGTCGTAGGGGAAGTTGTGACGATGCCGCATGCGGAGCCGTCCGCGGTCTTTGGTTTCCAAATCCAAATCGCGGCGTCGGCGGCCCAGATTGTCATGTCCGGAGTCGTGAATGTAAAAACTATCCGAGTTCCCGCTATAGGTCCCGGCGATATTGAAGAGATCCTCGCCTTTGTAAGCCGAATCGGTCCCGATGGAGAATCCGCGCTCGGTGAAATAATTCAGCAGAAGATTCAGCCGCATATTTTCCGGCTCTTCCCAACCGGCCAACATGAAGACGTCCCAGGCGGTATAAATTTGCGACCCAAAGATGTTGTCGCTTTGATAGGTCAGTCTGCGCAACGGGATGTCGGGTTCTTCGGCCGGAAAACTGAGTTTGGGCCAATAGAACAACGGCAGGTCATCGAAACGAAATGTGTTGTTGAGCGTCGTGGCCCACAGTTGCATTTCGGGTTCCATCAGACCGGTTTCCGGGTTGTATTCCGGTTCGCCACCACCAAAGAACCAACTGGCGGGACGCGGGTCGAGGAAAATGTCGGAGGCTTCGATGCGGTAACCCGGTTTGCCGAATTCGCTGGTGGTGATCCAAGCACCTTGGGCGTGAAACGATTGCTCGGCCAATTGTCGGATGACGTTGGCACGGACGCGCACGTCGTTTTTGATCTTGGGTACTTTCGACCGCAATTCGGCATCCATAATGTACGCTTGATTGGCGCGTGCGTCGTAATAACCCCGCTTGGATTTGATAACAGTCTCCCCTTGGCGGACGACCACATTGCCTTCCAGATAAAACCGGAGTGGCTGGTCAGGGGATTCTTCACCAACGGCGGAGAAGGCTCCGTCGCCTTGTCGCCACATCACCACGCGATCGGCCGAAAGATCGATCGGTCCGGCCAGTGTGCCATCGGGTGCGCGGACACCTTCGACTTGCACGTTCACGCCGCCGGTGATGATCGTCACCGTTTCGGGCGGAACTGTGTCGGTGGATTGTTGGGTGACAGCATTAAACGGCACTTGGCTGCGCGAAAAAATCTGAAATCGCCGGATGCCATTTTGAGTTGGGTTGAGCGGGATGTCACTTGTTTCAGGAAACGGCTGCAAGCTGGGGCCGTCGGGAGGGGACTCGTCGGCCGGTCCCGGAGCGCGAAACTGTGTCTGGCGAATGCGCGGCAAGGTGCCCCGTGTACGGCGCTGCCACGCACGGCGATACAAGACGTCATCGGTGGCCGGTTTTTCTTCGATTCGTTGCCGTACATGAATCGTCATTCCGCCGCCGGTCACCAGATCGAGCAGCAACGAACGCTCCGTCAACGTGCGTCCTGGTTGTTCCACGCGGACGTCGCCATCCAAAAATGCTGTCACATGATCGCGTCCCGAATCAGCTTGCTTGGTGATCCAGAGCACCATTTCGTTGGCGGCAATGTCGGTGCCGCCCTGTGTGATATGGCAGCGGCCGCGCAATACCGACGTAAAGGTATCGCCATCGTGCCAGTCCTGGGAATGCTCAGCACTAATATGGATCGCATCCGACTTTGTGGTGGACTCCGCAGGCGCAATGTCATCGGCCGCCGCCGGTGCGAAATAAATCACCAGCGACGCCAATACGGCAAGGGCCGTAAAGAGCTTCCAAAGTCGGGAATGGGTTTTGATGCCGGGTCGGCTCACAAATGAGCTTTCAGGTCGTTCTCGGTGAGCTGGATTGGGAGTTGCTCGCACTTGCCCGAGGGATGGAGAAACCATGATCGGACACGGTCGGCACAAGAATGCCGTCGAGCAAACCGTTAAAAAATACAGACAGGGATCAGGATGTGAGAGAGTAGGATGAAGGGAGTCTGTTGCCCGGGATCGGGCGGTGGCCCGCGCGCCGTCCGTCACGGCGTTCGGGAATGGGGCGGGATTATAAGAGCGGTTCCGCAAAAGTGTCAATAACGGCTCGCGCGGCTTCTTTACCAGGAAAGTCCAGCGCAAGACCTTTGCTGAAAGCGCTTTAACCACGGCCAAGGCCGCTGACGATTTGTTGCTAGACTTTCGTTTTAAGAGACCTGCCGCGCCAGTGCCAAATCGCCCAACATCCCTGCGCTACGAACAGTGCAATGACCGGCATCAACGGCGTTCGCATTCGCATGTTGGCCCAATAACACGTATGGACCAGTGTAAACGAGACCAACAACAGCGCAGCGGGCATCCAATCGGGCCATTGATTCTTTTTGAGAGAGCAGAGTCCCAAAATCATGTCGGCCAAGATAATCACATAGAAAGCGCAGACGCTGTATTTCAAGATGCGTCCTAAAATCGATGTGGGCTCCTGAAGGGGAACAACGCCCCACAGTCCCCGCGCCAATCTCAAAAAGGAAGCCCGTAAGAAAAATCCTGGCTCGGCGGCAATATTGTCGTGCGCGCGGTCGTTCATCCAGCGGTCCCGCGCGATTTCCGTTGTGATCGGCGGATCATGCTTTTGTATCTCCTGCTCCAATCCGTCTTGCCAATTCTTAAGGCTTTCACCCGACCAGACGGCGTTCCAATCTCCACCGACCACTTCGTGGTAGTACACCGGGTTATTTCCCAGTAGTAGCGTATACCCTCCATGTGTCGTGGTCAGAATGGGTCGGCCCAACACGATGACGTTTCTAACGACCCAAGGCGACGTGATGAGCAGAATCCCTAAAAGAATCGGCAGGGGGTTGACGACATCTTGTCGGCCGATGCGCCGCAGGATCCACCACACAGCTGCCAAGGCTCCAAACGCCCAAATGGTTGGTCGGCAGAGTGCGTTCAGACCGAAAACCAATCCCACGCTCAGTAACCGACCGTTTGTGGGCGGGTTGGAATCTGTGTTCGGAGCGATTGTCCAAAACAATAAAGCCAGCAAAAACGCCGCCAGCGTTTCGGTCATGACCAACGTCGTGGACTGTAGTAATAACGGATCGACAGCGGTGATTGCCGCCGCAACCAGGCTAAATCGTGATAAACCGAGTCGGCGAGCCGTGGCATAGCTCAGCAGTATGGTTCCTGCTCCTAAGACCAGATGCAGAGCGGCAATTCCCGCGTCGTTCAGCCCGGTTTTCAAGATCGCTGCGACGATCAGGGTATAGGCCGGGGGGCGGTAGGCGGTCGGTTGTTGTGTTTGGGGATGCAGGTAACCTTGGCCCGCTGCGACATGCTGGGCGATTGCGCGATAGGCGTCGCGGTCCTCGGCCAGATGGTCAAATTGCGTCCATAATACGGCGACTCGCAAGCCGATTCCTGCGGCGAGGATGATGATCAGCCAAGTTGTGTCGGAAATCCGTTGCACGTTGCCGTCCAGGTTGAGTGAGTCAAAGGCCGCCGCATGCTATACTACTCGCGCGTGCTGGGTTTGGAAATACGCGGATTGGTGGGGTCAGCGCGAAACGTGATGGGAATTCGGCCTTTGGCTTTTGACCGCAGGCTGTCGGAATAGCCGGCAACCCCGGAATCGCCTATCGTTTCTCCAATCGATGCCGGCCCCAGTGACGAACCCTAAAGTCTAAAGTCTAAAGCCGACAGCCTAATCTCGCGGGGAGAACATTGTGGCAGCCACGGATGCGCCTAGACCAGAGCCGAACGATTCGCCGCGGCTGTCCCGCTTTGTCGATTTTTTGATCCGCCACCGGATTGCCTTGTTCCTGTACGCTTGCGTGGCAGTCGCCGGTGGGATCGTTCCCGCGTCTCAACTCACGTTTGATCAATCAATCGAGTCGCTGTACGCCAAAGACAATCCGCACCTGTTGGATTATCTACACAGCAAGAAACTCTTTGGCGGCGATGAATTTGTCGTCCTCGCGTACACCGATCCGGAATTGTTGGCCGACGAAGGCTTGGATCGGTTGGAGTTATTTGTCGAGAAGCTCGAAAAAATCGAGGACGTCGTCAGCATCCAGGATTTGGCCGCGTCGATGAAAGTCGGCAATATTCCGTTGCTCGACGAGAACGAAATCCTCGATTTGTATCGTGGTTTGCTCATCGGCGAGGATGAACAAACGACGGCGGTCATTTTGCGGCTGCAATCATTGAATCAAGCGAAACGGTCGCGAGCGGAAACCATTGCCGCGATCCGCGCGGTTGCCAAGGATTACCAGTTTCCCGTGCATATCGTCGGCGAACCGGTGCAGGTGCACGATATGTTTCGTTACGTCGAAGAGGATGGTGAAACGCTCGGCCTGTGGTCGTCGGTGCTGCTGATTGGTGTGATCTTGCTGTTCTTTCGTTCGCTACGCTGGGTCGCGTTGCCGATTTTGATCGTGCATGCCACGTTGATTTGGACCAAGGCGATTTTAGTCCTCAGCGGCATGCAGTTGAGCATGGTCAGTTCGATGCTGACGTCGCTGATCACAATCATCGGGGTGGCAACATCCATTCACCTCACCGTCCACTTTCGCGAGCGGCGCAAACACGCGGATCGAACCGAGGCGTTGCGGCAAACCTTCATCGACCTGGGACCGGCGATTTTTTGGACCTGTGCCACGACAGCCGTCGGTTTCGCGGCTTTGCTCTCCAGCCACATTACACCGGTGCAAAGTTTCGGCATCATGATGGCCTTGGGGGCGATGCTGGTTTTGGTTGCGGCAGCCACACTGTTACCGGGTGGGATTTTGATCGGATCATTCAGCCCCGATCCCCATTACGCACCGGCTGAAAAACGACTGGGGGCCGGTTTGGAGCATGTGACCAACGCCATTGAACGCCGACCACGGCTGCTGGGCTTCGCCGCATTGGCCTTGACGCTCTTTGCCTTGGCGGGCTTCATGCGTTTGCGGGTGGAGACCGATTTTTCGAAAAACTTTCGCGACGACAGCGTCGTGGTCCGCGACTTGAACTTTGTGGAAAACCGTCTGGGCGGCTCGGGAACCTGGGAAGTCAATTTCCCCGCTCCCTCTGCGGATGAGGAGCTGGATGAGGAGTTCTTAGACCGCGTGCGCGACGTGGCCGATCAGCTCAACGCGCTCGACGAGCCGCAAGGGGAAACTGAAAGTGAATCCGAACCCCCCAGGCCGATGTTGACCAAAGTGCTCTCGCTGCCCGATGGTTTCGATGTTTTGCCGGACAGCGCGTTTTTTGTCTCCGTTTCGTTGGAGCGGAAACGCAAAATCATGCACAGTTTCCAGCCGGAGTTCGAAACAACACTCTACAACCCCGAACAGGGCCGCATGCGGATCATGCTCCGTGCTAGGGAACGTCAGCAATCCGATGCCAAACTTCGCGCGATTGATCAAGTCACGGAAATCACTGCCGGCGAATTCGGTGAAGCCAATGCGACCGGGCTGTTTGTGTTGTTGACGTTTTTGATTGAAAGTCTGCTGAGTGATCAAATCACCAGTTTCGTACTGGCAGCCATTGGCATCACGACCATGATGACCATTGCCTTTCGCAGTCTGAAAATCGGCCTGATTTGCTTGGTTCCCAACGTGTTTCCGATCATTATCGTCATCGGCCTGATGGGGTGGGGTGGTGTGCCGATTAATATCGCCACCGCCATGATCGCCAGCGTTTCCATGGGGCTGACGGTCGATTCCAGCGTGCATTACATCGCCGGCTTTCGCCGCGCTCAGGCCCGGGGGCTGGATGTAAACGACGCTCTGCGTGCCACGCATCAAGGGGTCGGCAAAGCCTTGGTCTTCGCCAATATCGCCTTGATTCTTGGTTTCAGCGTGCTGACGTTGTCGCACTTTATTCCGCTGATCTATTTTGGCGTGCTGGTCAGCGTGGCGATGCTGGGCGGGTTGATCGGCAATTTGGTGCTGTTGCCGCTCTTATTGCGGTTGGCTGAGGGGCAGTCGATGGATGACGTCTCCCCTGGTGAAGCCCAGAGCTGAGGGGTGGTGGAGCGGACGTCTGCGGTTTACGTAAACTTTGCCGCTGCGCGGGGCGCACCAAAAATCCGGCTGTGTGGGCTTTTTGGGCGGTTCGCTCCAACCTGCGCGATCCAGCGGTGTGATCGATGGCATTTCGTTGACATGCCAATTTTCAGGGTCTAAGATCGGCGTTCCCCCGCAGACCAAGAATTTCAGGTCATTGCCAGTGTCTCGTCTCCGGTGCTGTGTTTGTAGCTCCAGCCGGGCGGCGGGTGTCGTATATTTTGAGTGAGAGGAATGAAGTCCATGACGAACCCATCCAGCGACAGCATCGAAAACGTCCTCCATGAAAACCGCAAGTTTCCCCCTTCGGAGTCGTTTTCTGCTGCAGCCCACATAAAAAGCGAAGCCGAATACCAAGAGATGTGGGACCGTGCCAAGGACGATCCCGCCGGTTTTTGGGGCGAAATGGCGGAAAACCTGGATTGGTTCGAAAAGTGGGACAAAGTCCTCGATGGCGATATGCCTGACACCAAATGGTTTACGGGCGGAAAAATCAATGCGGCGTACAATTGCATCGACCGGCATCTGAAGACCTGGCGGAAGAACAAGGCTGCCATCATCTGGGAAGGCGAGCCGGGCGACACCCGCGTACTGACTTATCAAGATTTGCATCGCGAAGTCTGCAAATTCGCCAACGTGCTCAAGCAGTTGGGAGTCGGCCAAGGGGACCGGGTCACGTTATATATGCCGATGATCCCCGAATTGGCAATCGCCATGCTGGCCTGTGCCCGCATCGGAGCGACTCACTCGATTATCTTTGGCGGTTTTAGCGCCGACGCCGTTGCCGATCGCAACAATGACGCACAAGCCAAACTGGTCGTAACGGCCGATGCCGGGTGGCGGCGGGGTAAGCAAGTTCCGCTGAAAGTCGCCGTCGACGAGAGCCTGGAAAAATCGCCGTCGGTCGAAAAAGTTGTGGTTGTGCAGCGCACCGGGGCTGAAGTCACGATGGTCCCCGATCGCGATTACTGGTGGCACGACCTGATGAAAGGGGCCTCCGCCGAATGCGAGGCCACACCGCTCGACTCCGAACACCCGCTGTTCATCCTGTACACCTCGGGCAGCACCGGCAAGCCGAAAGGGGTGCTGCACACCACCGCCGGGTACACGCTGGGAACGATGATGACCAGCAAATGGGTCTTTGATCTCAAGGACGAAGACACCTACTGGTGCACGGCTGATATTGGTTGGGTCACGGGGCATAGTTACATCATCTACGGTCCGTTGGCCAACGGGGCGACGACGATGATGTATGAAGGGGCCCCCAACTGGCCGGATGAAGGCCGGTTTTGGGAGATGGTTGAGAAGCACCGCGTGAATATCTTCTACACCGCTCCGACCGCCATTCGGGCCTTCATTAAATGGGGCGACGATTGGCCCAACAAGTACGACCTGTCGAGCTTGCGGTTGCTGGGGACGGTTGGTGAGCCGATCAATCCTGAGGCTTGGATGTGGTATCACAAGGTCATCGGTCAAGAGGCCTGTCCGATTGTCGATACGTGGTGGCAGACCGAGACGGGTAGCATCATGATGAGCCCGCTGCCGGGTGTGACCGCGACTACCCCAGGCAGTTGCACCAAGCCGCTACCAGGGATTGTCCCGGATATCGTCAGTAAAGACGGCACCAGCCAGCCGGATAATTCGGGCGGACTACTGGTGATGCGTCAGCCTTGGCCGTCGATGCTCCGCACGCTCTACGGCGATCACGACCGCTTCCTGGCGACGTATTTCAACGAGATCCCCGGTTGCTATTTTGCCGGAGACGGGGCGCGGCGCGACGAAGATGGTTACTACTGGATCATGGGCCGTGTTGACGATGTGCTGAACGTTTCCGGCCACCGGTTGAGCACCATGGAAGTCGAAAGCGCATTAGTGTCGCACGACAAGGTGGCTGAAGCCGCCGTCGTCGGATTTCCGCACGACCTGAAGGGGGAAGGCATCTGCTGTTTCGTGACACTCAAAACCGACGATGGCACGGATGAACTCAAGGAAGAGTTGAAACAACATGTCCGGCATTCCATTGGAGCCATCGCCACGCCGGATACGATCCGCTTTACAGCATCCCTTCCTAAGACCCGTAGCGGTAAAATCATGCGGCGCCTGCTACGCGACATCGCCGCCGGTCGCGAACTCGTGGGCGACACGACCACGCTGGAAGACCTGTCGGTGCTGGCAAAATTACGGGAAAGTGAAGAGTAGCCGGCCCCAGGCAGCTATTCCGGCCGATATTCGTGGCCTATAATTCCTCATGGCGCATGATCGACTAACGATTGACCGCTAGAATTCCGAAAAATAGTCGAATTCCTGCTTGATCCAAAGGGAGCAACGCGGTAATAATCCCGCCAAATCGTCTTTGGTCGCATTTCGTGTGTGCCGAAGGCGGTTTGAATTGTTCATTTTTGGAACTGACTTGTCCCGTACCGTATCACGGTATGACCTTCCGGAGGATTTATGAGTTGTACAAAGGCCGACATTTACTTATCGATTGCCAGGGCGTCCCCCGAGACGTTTGTCTGAATGACCAGCTGATTCTGGAATCAATGGCCAAGGCCGCGACGCGCGCCGGAGCCACGGTCATTTCTCAAGTCCGTTATCATTTTGGCCATAATTCCCCGCCCGGTTTTACGGCCATGGTGCTCCTCGATGAAAGCCATTGTTCCGCGCATTGCTATGCCGACCTCGGCTTGATGGCTTTGGATATCTTCACCTGTGGCCGGACCAATCCCAGCGACATTTTGAAGTATATTCTCGAGGATGTTGATTTAGGCCAAGTCACCACAGTGCAAATGCCACGGTTTACTGTGCCGGTGACTCCCGTCACTTCGACAAGCTCCCCCCACCTTGAAGCCCCGTTGAGCGGGATTGCAGATCATGGTGGCTCCTTGGAGTTGATAGAAGAATGACGATCCGCAAACTGCACGATGGTCGTGAAGACGGCCTCTCTCCACTGGAGTCGTTGGACCTCGGCAAAGTGGACTCCTTTGCCGGGCTGTTGCAGGCAATGTCCCAAACCGCCTTTGGCGGTCGAAATTTGGGCGAAGCCTACGGCGTGTTGGGAGAGATGTTCGATGATGCCGACTGCTCGGTCGTGTTGACTCTCTCCGGTGCGATGACGGTTGCCAAGCAAGGATTGATCATCTGTGAAATGATCGATCGCGGGCTGGTGCAAGCCGTGGTAGCCACTGGAGCATTGATCGCACATGGCCTGACGGAGTCCATCGGGTTGGCGCATTACCGGTACCATCCCTCCGACTCGGATGACGACTTGTATGAGGCGGGATACAACCGGATTTACGATACGCTGGAGATGGAATCGAACCTGAACGACGTCGAGAAACTCGTGCGTTCAGTGCTCAAATCGCAATCTCCGCCGGATGGTGTCTGGTCCTCCGCCCGCTTGTGCCGCGCAGTCGGCAGCCGTTTAGCGGAGATGAATCAGGGACGTGGAATCTTGCGCAGTGCTTTCGAGCAAGAAATCCCTGTGTTCATTCCTGCTTTCACCGACAGTGAGATCGGACTGGATGTCGCTACCTGGGCGATGGCCGAATGGATCGCGGGGCAGTCGAAAGCGGCCACTGCGCTCGACTCGGCAGAAGTCCTCTCAGCCGTTCCCTCGTTCAATCCTTTCTTGGACCTGCAAGAATATGCTCGCTTAGCCGGCGGATCTGAGCGGTTGGGGATTTTAACAGTCGGCGGCGGCGTGCCGCGGAATTGGGCGCAGCAAGTGGCGCCCTACTATGAGATTTCCAACGCGCGGCTCGGAACCAAGTGGAAACAGCCGCAATTCCAATACGGTGTCCGCATCTGTCCCGAACCGGTCCATTGGGGCGGGCTGTCGGGCTGTACTTACTCCGAAGGGGTGAGTTGGGGCAAGTTCGTCTCACCGAATGCCGGCGGACGTTTTGCGGAAGTTTACGCCGATGCCACCGTCGCATTGCCGTTGTTGATGAAAGCCATCTTGGAAGATCGCGATAGCCGAGAATGATGTCACCCCGCACCTTTCTGGATCTTCCGGATGCTGGGCCGGATGACGCCGACGTCGTGCTGTTGCCGCTCCCGTTTGAAGGCACCGTGTCTTACGGTCGGGGTACGGCTGGAGGGCCGGAATCGATCCTCGCAGCTTCTTGCCAAGTCGAACTGTGGGATGAAGAACTCGATTTCGATCTGGACAAATTGTCCTATCACTGGGCGGAGCCGGTTGCCCCTCAGGATAGCGAAGACGCCTGCTCCTACCTGGAGAGAGTCTTTACGGCAGCCCAATCGCCGCATCAAACCGGTAAGCTGGTCGTCGGCATTGGGGGCGAACATAGCTTGACTGCTCCCTTGGCGCGTGCTGCGGCCGGAGCGGACGATTTGACCGATGTGACTGTCGTGCAATTCGATGCGCATGCGGATTTACGAGACGAATACGAAGGGGACAAACATTCGCACGCTTGTGTGATGCGGCGGGTGTTGGAACGGGGAGCCTCGGTCGTGGCCATCGGAATTCGCTCGGCCGAACGTGAGGAGATGGAGCATGGTCGCTCTTCAGCACGCTATCGCGCGTTTCTCGCCCAACGGTTGGCAGAAGGCGCCCACGAAGAAGCGGAGCTGCTCTCGCAATTGCGCGGGATCACCGGAGATGTGTATCTGACCTTCGACGTCGATGCCTTGGAGGTGATGTATTCCCCAGCCACCGGAACCCCGCAACCGGGGGGACTCACTTGGTGGCAAACCTTACGCTACTTGCGGGCGCTACTGATGGAGAACCCGCATTGCCGAATCATCGGCTGCGATGTGGTCGAAACCTCCAGCCAACCCGGCACCACCGTCAACGAATTCACCTCAGCCCGTCTGGTGTGCAAAATCTTGGCTTATCTTTGCCAAGGCTCAGGCCGGCGTGAAAGCTGAGATTGTTGTGTAAGAGTAATGAGGAACAGCCGGCGAGAGTATCTGTCTCGGGTGCCACACATAAATGTGCACCGAGGTTAACCCGTTTCGTTGACGCCATCTTCATAGTGATAATGCTCAAGGCCTGCCGACGAAAATCCAGCGATGAACTTCGGCGAACTTTGATACGGTTTTGATGGCTTAAAGATTCCCTTGCGAATCGCCCAATCGTATACCGGAACATTCAACGGATAAGCGGTGAGCGTGCCGGAGAGCTTGGTCTGGGCAATCCATTCTTCGGCTGATTCTCGACTGGAAAACGCCGCACTGGGATTTGGGTTTTTCCCACCCACAAAAATCCAAACGACTTCTTCATTGTCTGCGGTCATCAATCTTCGATCTGACATTAGAACGTGTTTTCAAGTTACGATTTACAACTGCCATCCACTGATCCGGGAGGGCGAAGCTCCTGCTGAGCCGCATTTTGGCATTTGGTGTGGGGAAGTGTTGAGATCTCTATGGCCAAGGCAAGCAAAAGGGTTCATCGCGGCTCGGCAGGAGCCTCGCCCTCCCAGTTTGAAAACACGCTCTTAGGAATTGGTGAGTACCTCACGCAGCGCCACCGCCCGCTCCGCCGGTGGTGCCGGTGAGCGTGGGACCGCTCCACCAGGAACCGGGGCGACTTTGAGGAGTACGAATGTCGGGCCGGTCTCACCCAGTACAGTTGCGATGCTATCGCGCCACGCATTGAGGTCGTCGAATTCGTAGACCGACGTGAAGCCGCATCCCCGTGCCGTTGCGCAGAAGTCGATCGCGTCTCCGCGCTGTCGCGCGTCGGCGCTGGCGGCGGTTTGTTGCATGCCGGTGACTTCGTAGTGGCCGTTTTCGAATACGATCAGTACATAATTCTGCGGGGATTGCGCGGTGACCGTCACCAGACTGCCCAGGTTCATCAGCATGCAGCCATCGCCGTTACAGACGATGACCTGCCGGTCGGGCTGTGCCAGCGCGAGGCCTAATCCAACAGCCGGAGCTTCGCCCATTGCTGAGGGGGCGTAGACAAAATCGAGCGGGTCGCTGCCGAGCTGCATCCATTCCCGCGCCGATCCCATCGTGGTGATCACGATTTGGCCGGTCCGCGCATCGTGAAGAACTTCTAAAGCTGCCGGGAGGGGCATTTGTGGTGGCGGCGTCATGGTTATCGTTAGAACTTATCGGCTGAAGGGAGGTTTCCGTCCGCAGGATTGCCCAGATCCCGCAACAAGGCCGGATCGATCGAGTCGTGAAGAAATCGTACCGAACCGTCCCCAAAAGCGAAATAGCCACCGTCTTCGTGGTAGCTGCCAAACCCGCCGACTGGACCAGTCCGATCCCCCTCTGCAAAGTCCGCGGCCGTAAGTTCCTGATTGAATTGGGAGGTATTTCGCAGCGTGGCTCGCGTTCCCGAAGCCCAACCCAGCAAGCCATGCTGGCCCAGGTCGGCCAGTGCGATGTCCACGTCCGGTTCCGGTAAGCGGACCTCGCCGATGAAAATCGTGTGGGAGGTACCATCGGGAATCATTTCATAGCGCGTGCTGCTATTTAATGTCAGCACGCCCACATTGGTCATGTCGATGGGAGCTTCGCTGTCGTTATAGCAACCGGCATAACTCGATTGGGGGTGGCCGAAACGAATTGGGTTCGGCTCACTGTTACTGGGACAGGCGAATACGGGGATGACGTAATTGAAAATTTGAGCATTGCTTCCAGTATAGATACCCACGGATCGGTCCCAACCATTGCTGACGTTTGTTTGATCCAAAAACGGTAGGAGCTGCACGGTCCAACTGGCATGATACCCTATCGGTTCTTGCAGAATCGGTCTTTGATCATCGACGACGCCGGGCGGGAACACGTGGCGCTGTTCGGCATAGTTGTGCAGTCCCAAGATAATCTGCTTGAGGTTGTTCTGGCATTGTGTGCGGCGAGCTGCTTCACGAGCCTTGAGCATGGCCGGCAGCAGCAGCGCGAGCACGGCAACGATAATCGCAATCACCACGGTCAGCTCGATCACCGTGAAACCGCGGCGCGCCGGCATTTTGAGTCGCCGTATTGGATTCGTCATGCGTCTATTCATCGTTGTGTAACGTTTAATACTGTCCTGCATCGGGCATTTCACCGTCAGAACGATCACCCAGGCGAGCGAATATGGCCGGCGTTATGTTCTCACTCAAAAATTGCACACTGCCGTCGCCGAACAGAAAGAAAGCCCCGCCGGCGTGGAAGCTGCTAAAGCCACTTTCGAGTGGGGATTCGTCTTCCGGATCGAGGGGAGGTTGCGGTTGGCCGGGACCGGCTTGCATCATCATGGCTCGAAACGCACCATTGATGTCTGACGTGGCCCGTAAGGTCGCGTTTGTGCCCGATGCCCAGCAAGTGGGAACGTCCGGATCAACAGGCACACCCATCCTGCCTAAGGCGACGAGGCTGTCCTTCTCGCCCGCAAAAATCGTGTGCGAACTTCCGTCGGTAATTTGTTGATAGCGGATGCTGCTGTTGAGATACAGCACGCCGTTATTGGTGACATCGATCGGCGCTGCCTTGCTGTTGTGGCACCCGGCATAGGAAATGTGCGGTCCGCTTTGAGCAATCGGAGAGGAGGGGCAGATGTACGACGGAATAACTTGCTCTCGCGGCGCCTCGTTTTTGTCGTCGTAGACGCTGACTGAAAAATCCCAGTGGTTATAGATGTTGCCCTCTTCCATGAAGGGCAAAATCAGCAGCGCCCAACTGACATGGTATCCCTGTCTGAGATTTTGAATTGGGCCGGTTGGGTTCACGGTCCCTGGCGGCAGGCATTCGTGGGCGCCATCGTAGTTTTGGAGCGCCAGTCCGATTTGCATCATGTTATTGCGGCACGTTGTTCGCCGCGCGGCTTCGCGCGCCTGTTGGACCGCCGGTAATAATAGGGCGATCAAAATGGCGATGATTGCGATCACCACCAACAATTCAATCAGCGTAAAGCCGCGACGCCGCTGATCACGGTTTGTCAAAAATGGGGGACTCACTTGTTGGCTCATTTGTGTACTCCTGTTTATTCAGCGTCCTGGGTTTCATCCGAGGGGCTGGGGGTCAGAATCATTTCAATCTGTTTCGATTTGCGAATACGCTCGATTTGCCCGGCGGGATAATCCGCTTGGACAGACACGTCGCGTGCTTGAGGGTTTTCTGGAATTGCTGCCACTCTGATCGTGACTGTCCCGCGGTACGGTCCGCCTAAGGTTTCAGCTTCAATGGCCCAAGTTTCGCCCTGATAGTCGGGTTGGGCTGTCAGCAGGGCCTGGGCACGCTCCAATCCCGCTTCGGCCAGCCAGTCGGCTTGCAAGGCGTGTTCGCGATGCCGTGCTTGCTGCGCGCGGGTTAGGGTGATCTTGACCATCGTGCCCAGCATCAAAGTTACTAACACGGTACAGATCATCGCCACGATCAGTGCAGCGCCGCCACGATTGTGCGCGGCCTGTGTCGGCTGGCGTGAAACCGATTTCATGGTGTGGCCTCCTGGAAACGATGGTCCTTGCCAATCACAGCTTCGATCTTGAGCGGGTTGAGAGGCGGGCGTGCGGCGCGCTCCGCGTTGGTGGTCGTGTCGTCGTCGGCAAAATTCCAAGACAAGTCCGCAATTTTTTGTGGACCGCTCTCGTCGATCGCAAAACGGATGCGCACATCGGCAGGTAATTGAAATTGTTCGTGCCGCGGCGGTTGTGTCGCTACGGTTTCTTTGCGGACGAGCAGTCGCCCTTGTTGCGAATACGAAATCTCCGCAGCGTTGGGGTTGGTGATCTGCAGGGCATAATCTGCGCCCGGTTCCCCTTCGATGGTGGCGTTCGACGCGGCATGGATGTCGTCGCGGAACTGCTCAGCTAGGCGGGCATGATTGGTGGCGTGCACCAGCGACTCAGTGGCGACCCGTTCACTGCGCATCAGTGTATGCAGCATGCCGGCGCCGACCATCAATATGATCGAGGACGCGCCGATCACCACGATCATTTCGATCAATGAAATCCCTCGGCGGCGATTCATGGCGTGCCTCCCGCCGGGGCATACACCCAGCTGGTGAGACGAGTCGGCGCGACGAAGACATTTCCGGAATCACGCCAACGCAGCGAAAGTGAAATCTGTTTGCCGGCGACCGGTTCACTGACTGGTTGGACGTCGATGTTCAATTCGGCTTCGTGCAGGTGGGAGGTGGCGGAGTCACTCAATTCTTTGGACTGGAGTTCCTCCTGGTCGATCGATTCATAGGGCTGCGCGGTGATGCGTTCCATGATATTGGCCAGTTCTTCACCCGCCAGTTGCCGGTGGTCGGCATAACGTTGTTGGCGTGATGTGGCGGACAATAACTGCAGATAGACCGTCATCACCACGGCTAGCACGATGCCCGCGACGATCATCTCGACCAGCAGATATCCGCTGCGGCGGCGCTGCCTGTTGAGAGGAGAATCTGTTTTATGGCGATACATAACAGCTGCCTGAGTTTAGTAGGGGGAGGTCTTGGACAATTGATCCATTAAGGCGACCAAGGGCATGAAAAAACAGATGGCATAAGCAGCGACCACCAACCCGAAGCCGAATGCGGCCAATGGTTTGAAAAATTCGGTGAACATACGAATTCGATAAGCTTGCCGGCGTTCATGGTTCGTTGCCACATTGCGCAAGGCCCAACTGAGGTTGCCGACATGCTCGGCGGAGCGCAGCAGTTGCTCTTCCGATTTGGTAATCAGCCGGTGTTTGCGGAGTTGTTGAAAACAATCTTCCGCATGCCGAAGGGCGACTTCGATATGTGCCAGTTTTGTACGAATGATCGCCCGAGGATAAAAATAGGCGGCCAGGGAAACCGCATCGACCATCGGTTTGCCGGAGTCGATGACCAGTGACAAATTCCGTAACAGTTGCGGTGTCTCCAGTCGTGGGAACAAACGCAACATGAACGCCGGGACTTCTAGAAAACGAACCCCGCCGGACAAGCCCCACATGGTGGCGATGATGAGCAGCGGGATGGCTGCGAATAACAGCGGCATGAAGAGATAGAAATAGTTGACGAACACGTTGGACACTTCAATCATCCCGATGGTCGCCTCAGGAAGTTGCATGTCAAAGTCTTCGAAGATTTTGGCGAATTTGGGGACGATCCAATACATCAAAAACCCGGTGAGTGACAACAGGACCGACGCCACCATACCGCAATACAACAGGTACATGATGTTGCTGCCCTGTTCCTCCTGGAATTCGCTGGTCAGATCGTTGGCAGCGCTGCGCAAGGCCGGACCTAAATGGCCGGTTTCGCAACCCACCCGCACAGCGAACGTTGCCCCGAACGGCAACAGACCGGGGATATTCTCAACCGCTTCGGGCAAGGGAATTCCGGCGCGGAGCATGTCAGCCAAATCGCGCAAGCGCTTGCGCTGACCGCCGCGTTCATCATCGGCCAGCGCATCGATCTCGTCGACCAGCGGCATGTTTTTTTCAGCTGCCACCGCCAACATCCACAACAACGACGACTGTCGCGAAGACAGGCCGTTACTGATGCTGGTAATTGAAGACCCTTGTTCCGGCATGTGGCCGATTCCCTAGTCGCACGGCGGGATGTCTCCCGCGCCTTAAAAATACTCGTTAAGCCAAATCGTTCAATAATTTAATCAGCGGCATGAACATCGCTAACACGATAAAGCCGACGCACAATCCCACGCCGATAATAACGAACGGTTCGATGAGCCACCTGAGCAGCGACGCTTGGACGCGCGCCCGCCCTTCGAAGATGTCCCCCGCCGCGTGCAGTGATTCCGGATAGGCATGATGCCGCTCACCCCATTTGACGAATTGGCTGAATACGGCGGGAAATTGCGGCATTGCTGTGGCTGTCCAAGCCAGCGGTTGTCCCGCGGCAACTTCGTTGGCCAGTCGCTGGGACGCGTCCGCTAAATCGGCATCATGCACCCCGCCCCCGGCATACCGCAGTGCTTCGGGCAGGGCCATGCGGCTTTCAATCAACACGGCCAGCAAGTGGCAATATTCCATTAAGGCGGAGTTGCGCAGCACGCCTCCAAAAACGGGGATGCTGCAGATCAGTCTACGCAAACGCGGTCGCCCCAGCAGGAGGCGCGCTATGATCCAAACGGTGACCACGATGACGGTGCCGCCCACCAGTCCCCAGAGACCGAATTTCAACAGGACGCGCGACAGGTTGTCCACCAGTAAGGTCATCCCCGGCAGTTCAACGGCGAAATCGTCGAAGATTTTCGAAAACATCGGCACGATGTACATCATGATGAACAACATCAGCATGGTGACGATGGACAACAAAACGAGGGGGTAGGCCAAGGAAAACTTCACGCGCCGCCGCAAGGTATTGGCCCGCATGGTGTAGGTCAGTGACTGCTGCAAAACTTGGTCCAGGCAGCCTGCTTGCAAGCCGGCCAGGACCAATCCCGATAGGTGCGGCGGAAACCCCGCGATGCGTTGAGAAAAGATCTCTTTCAGCGGGACGCCTTGATCGATGCTGTCAGCGACCTGCTTGAGGCCTCTGCGCAAACGTCGCGAGTGGGCTTCCTGGGACAAGGCTCGCAGCCCCCCGGAGAGCGGTTTGCCGGCGGCGGAGATGTCGGCCAGGTTTTGCGCCACAGCCATGAAATCGGCGTCACCAAGTTCGAGGGCCGTTTCTTGTTGCCTTGGTTTTTCTGCGTCGGCCGCTGCGCTCATGATCACATCGGTGAATCCGAGCGAAGTCAGGTTCTCCAGCGCCACCGATTCATCGGACGCATTCAGGGTGTCCGAGACCGGTTGGCCGGTGGCATCTACAGCGGTATAACGAAACGTCGGCATGGGGTTCTATCAACCGTTTAAGGAGCGGCCAGGTTACGCAGGCTTTCGATCATCGGGGCGAACAGTGCAAACGCATAAATCAATGTGGCGCCGCCACCGATAACGGCGACAGCAATTAACGGCAGCGCCAGTGAAAGGGTCTCTAGTCGCTCCAGGGCGCGTGAGCGATAGACTCCCGCTGCGCGGGTTAATGAATCCGCTAAGGTCCTTTGTTGTTCACCGGTCTGCATCAACCAACGCAAATAAGAGGGATAGGCTTTCGCGGATTCCATCGCCTCGGCGAGTGATTCACCCGATTGCAGTTTCAAGGAGATTTCTTCTGAGGATTGAATCATCCTGCGGTCGCCCGTACTGTCGGCGGCCAAGAGAATTCCTGTATGCAAGGGGACTTCTTGTTCGGTCAACAGGCCCAGCAGGTCGCTGAAGTTGGCCAGTTGCTGATTGCGATGAATGCCGTGTGCCCAAGGGATAAAACGGAACAACGTCATGGAGCGTCCCGTGCGCATCAGCGTTCGCTTTTGAAAAAACAACCAAAAGCCAATGACTCCGATCAACAACACGGGAATCACCGGTCCCCAGACCGACATGGTTTGGGAAAGGTAGAGCAAAATCGACAATCCGATTCCTTGCGGTTCCCGGCCTTGCTCGGCAAATGCCTCGAATCGCGGAATCATCTCAGCCAGCATCACCAGAAACATGGCATAGGCCAACACGAACACGATCAAGGGATAGACGCACGCCAAGGTGACACGGCGATGGACTTCCAACAGCGACTGCGCGTAGCGGGTGACCGCCTCTAAGGCAGCCGGCAATCGACCTGCGCGGAGACCTGCTTCGACGACCGATCGATACAGTTTGGGCAATCGGCTACTTTCCGATTCCATCGCTTGCGACAACGACTCACCTTGGCTCATGTGTGAACCGAGCGCAGCCGCCAGTTGTCCTAAGCTGCCGCGTAGGTCGTGGCTGACTTGCTCCAGCCCCAACTCCAGCGGGACACCGGCGCGTACCAACGCTGCGACCTCGTCGTTCAAAGCAACGAGGTCTTCGAGTTTGATCGCTCGGGGCGATGAATCATTTTCGGATAGCGTATTCACTGGACTTCTATAAAATCTATCAAACCAGGGTGGTTATCGACCTTTGAGAACAGACGATTAGAAACCAAACACACGTCGAACTTCCGCTGGGGAGGTGATTCCTTGGTTCACTGCTTCGCAGGCGCGTGACAGGCTGGTCACCATGCCCGCTGAAATTGCGGTTTGCTCAAGGAACCGAGCATCCCGCCGATTCCGAATGGCCTCGCCGATGGCATCGTCCTCAACAGTGAGCATCTCCGCAACCACGAAACGTCCCCGATAACCGGTCCCTTGGCAATCGCTACAACCGACCGGCATGGTGGCTTGTTCGACAGCAAGTCCCATGCGATCGTCCCGTTCCGCGCTCGGCTGCGCGCATGCGCACAATCGCCGCAGCAAACGTTGTGACAAAATTCCCAGCAACCCGCTTTTTAGCAGAAACGGTTCAATGCCCATGTCGGACAATCGATTGACCGCTTCGGCTGCGCTTCCCGCGTGAAAAGTGGTCACCACAAGATGTCCCGTCAATGAAGCCTGGAATACGGTCTCTGCGACTTCACGGTCGCGTATTTCTCCAACCATGATGACTTCCGGGTCTTGCCGCATGAGCGACCGAAGCCCCACCGTCAAATCAAATCCCGCTGCCTGATTCACTTGCGATTGGGTGACCCCTGGTACAACAACTTCAATCGGGTCCTCCAGACTGACTAGACTTTTGCCGCTGCCGGAATTGTCTACTATTTCTCGCAAACAGGCATAATTTGTTGTGGTTTTTCCACATCCCGCAGGTCCGGTCACCATAAAGACCCCGGTGGTCTGTTGCAATAATCGCCGAATGTCGGTCAGGATGTCCTGGGGTAAGTTCAGTCGGTCCAGCCGATCGTACCGGCCCGCGCCGGCAAAGAGCCGGACCACGCATTTTTCGCCATACAGCGCCGGAAACGTACTCACGCGGGTTTCAAAGTCACCCGCATCACGAATGCGGCCCTCTTGCGGCATCTCGGTTTGGTAGGTGAGCAAGTCCGACAGCACTTTAAGCCGCGCCACAATCCGCGGTGCCAGCCGGGCGGAAAACATTGCCACCGACTGCAGGACACCGTCGAGACGCCACCGCATCTCCATCGCATCTTCGCCGGGCAGTAGGTGCACATCCGTCGCCCCCGCCTCGCTGGCTGCCGACAAAATCACATCGACAAGCTCTGTGACGTATTGCGGGTCCTCTTCGCCACAGCGGGGAAGTCGTTCGCGAAACTGAGTTTCAAGGTTTTGCGGCATGATTGGTCGATTTACAATGCGGAGCCGACGGACATGGGAATTCAGCAACAGGTGACGGCGACCCGCTCAGAAGTCTGTCCCTACCCTCTCTAGATGCTGAATTCTGGCGGATTTGTCTGAAAAATGCACCCAAATCCGGTGGAAACCGACAGGAAAACCGCAGCGGGCGATGGGGCTTGTTTCACAGATAGCGGCGGCTCCTCTTTGTCGAATGCCCGTCGATTGGGGGTGATTTTGGCTGAAAATAGCGGCCCGCTTTGGTACAGTGAATCTTGCCATTCTTGCGTTCGCTTGCAGTGGGACGCGGATGAGTCGAACTGGGTGTGCGATCTCCCGCCCGGTTGATTCCTAGAAATTGTAGTGACCGGATCAAGAAAACTTTATTCCTGACTTGCCTGGAAGGGCTGTTGAATGCATTCGTATCGCTTGGTTGTTGGCCTGATGGCCGTAGCTGGATTTGCTTTGGGAGGCGTCTTCATCACCGGATGTGCTCAGGCGGAAGATAATCCCCCGAAACCCCCTAAGAAAAGTTTCGTACCGCTATACAACGGCAAAGACTTGTCCGGGTGGGAAGTGCTGGACGGAAACATCGAGGCCTGGAAGGCCGATGGCGAATTGCTGAGTTGCGTTGGTGAGGGCGGCGGATGGCTTCGCACCGAAGAAATGTACAGCGACTATGTTTTGAAGCTCGAGTTTCGCGTTCCGCCCAACGGCAATAGTGGGGTCGGCCTGCGGTTTCCTGATGAGGGGAATCCTGCCTTTGCCGGGATGGAAATTCAAATTCTCGATGACGAGGGCGACGAGTACACGGAACTCAAAGATTCGCAGTACAGCGGTAGTATCTACTCCGAAGTCGCCGCCAAACGGGGCGCTCTCAAACCGCCCGGTGAATTCAACAGCTACGAGATCACCTGCAAAGGACCGTTTATCAAAGTGGTGCTCAACGGAAAAACGATCACCGAAGCGAACATCGATGAATACGACAAAGCGTCGGGCGACTACAAGCCGCTCCGCGATCGGCCGCGGATTGGTTATATCGGCTTGCAAAATCACGGCTCGCGGGTCGATTTTCGCAACATCGAAATCAAGGATTTGACGAATTCGATTACCGATCCCGATACGAAAGTGGAAATGGCGTATGTCGACATTGTCGAAGGCGAAGGGGATGCGGTCGGAGAGGGAGATGCTCCCACGATTCATTGCACCGGACGCTTGCTCAATGGCGAAAAGTTTTACAGCAGCCACGACGGTGCAGGACAACCGTTGGCGTTGCCTTTGACTGGTTATATCCCCGGTTGGCAATTGGGCATTCCGGGAATGAAGGCGGGCGGACGACGCAAGTTGATCATTCCCTATCAATTGGCGTACGGATTGCGAGGATTTCCGCCGTCGATTCCTCCCAAGGCCATGTTGGTCTTCGATGTAGAGGTCGTCAAAGTCAAATAATTTCGAGCGGCCCAAGAATTCCGATGGCACAGCCGGCGGCCGAGTCTGTTTTCCTTAAGATGAGAATGTAGTCATGAGTGTTTCCAACGAAAATGCCCCGGAAGTCAATGTTGACGTTCCCTGTCCGAGCTGCGGAGAAATGTCCCGCAAGGGTTCGGTCCGTTGCCGAGAGTGCGGCGCGTTTTTAGACCCGAATACCGAGCGATTAGCCCAAGAGGGTATGGGTAAAGAAGACGTCAATTTGGCCGATTTTGATTTGGCGGATGAGGTGGAGGAAGGGGACGACTTTGAAGTCGCTCCCGGCGTCACAACCTTCGAAGCGACCGAAAGCACATTCGACCTCCGCAGTAATTCCCCCAGCAGCACCGTGGACGAAGATTATTCGCTCACCGATGATCCGTTGGCCGAAGAAGGAGAGGTAGGGGCTGAGGCTGCGGCAGGACCTGCTGGAGATTCTGGAGATGCAGGGGAGAGTGCAGAAGGGACCGATGCAAAAGCCGATCCACTCCCGCCTGGGGGATCGTCGGGAGATGCCTTACTAGATGGCGCGATGGTCGAAGAGTTGGAGGCCTTACGTCGCAGCATGGGCCGCGTGGTCAAAGTGAACGAATTGGTTCCAGGGCAGGGGGTGGTCGTCTATTGCCCCAGTGGGCACCGAATTCATGTTGCCGACAAGTTTCGCGGACGAACCGGTCGTTGCCCGCAATGCCGCGCACCGTTTCTGGTTCCCGGAACCCCTCCCGCCGGTGCACTGGACGACACCGAAGATGATGACGGTTACGAGCTCCTGGAGGATTCGGCAGAACGGATTATTTTCGAAAGCGATAAATACGGTCGCTTCACAACATGGATGCCCAATGTCCGTCTGCACCGCGTGAATATTTCGAAGTTGCGACTCAAGGCGGGCAGCTTGGCCGACGAATCAGAACTCGTCGACATCGGGTTCTCGGACGACGCAATGCTGTTGGTGACTGTCTTTAAAGGCAAGGGGGGTATGACCAACAAGGCCGCCCTGCGCAAAAAACCGGCAATCCGCGAGAAGGTCCGTGATGCTTTGGTCGAGGCGGCCAAGCGACCCGATCCGGGCGAACTCCCCGCACCGTATTCGCAATATATCAGTAAGGGAGACTTCGAAAAAATTTGGATCGCCCAGCCGGCACTTCCGCTGGGGGAATCGCTATTCGCCGATCTGAATCTGTTCGGCGACGGCGTGATTGGCATCCGTCTGCCGGGCGTCGAAGGGAGCGACGAACGGCTGTACATCACCCCCACACTTTCACAGTACCGCCGCTTGGTTCTGATCTTGGCCGAGAAATTCCAAGTGGTGCTTGCATCCGAACCACACGGTATCCCGTTGATGGACCAATCCGTTGACAAAAATTGCACTGTGAACGGCAAGGATTTGAAGATCCTGCAGCACGTCGAGTTTTATAAAACCGATCCCAATATCGAATTGGAACTGATCGGTCGAGAATGCGTCGCCTGCGGCATCGTGATCAGTGAGTCAGCACGCCGCATGGAGAAACTGGGTGGCAAAACCGGTTCGGGAATTGCCAAGGTCAAGTGTCCCGCGTGTGAACAAAAACTGGGCGACAAACCGGTCTACCGTATTAAACCGGCCGATCCAACCGGCCTCGAAGCTGAAGAGCCCGAGTCCTAATCGAGACTGAACGATTTCAGCAACAAACACTCGCGGTCGCCATTCCGGCAACCGCGATTTTTTTTATGCTATGAAACCCGCGATTGACACCTCAGACTATAAGTCTTACACTCGCCTCAGACTTGATGTCTGACAAACGGTCTGACTCATGGAGGAAACCAACCGATGCCTATCCAGCGACGCCATGTCGCCGATGCTGAACTCGCCGTGCTGGAAGTCCTCTGGGACCATAGCCCGCGGACAATTCGTCAATTGACCGATATTCTCTACCCCGGCGGAACCACGTCCGAATACGCCACCGTGCAAAAATTGTTGCAGCGGTTGGAAGACAAAGGCTGCGTCAGTCGCGATCGCAGCCAATCCGCCCACCAATTCTCACCCAGCATTGCTCGCGACGATCTGATCGGCGAACAACTGGAGCAGGTCGCGCAAAAACTGTGCGACGGATCTTTGACGCCGCTGCTGATGCACCTCACCAGCAACGTGCGGCTGAAAAAACGCGAACGCGAGTTGCTCAAAAAAATGATTGACGAAGCCAAGTAGCACGATCCGCAAGCGCCTTTGATGGATGGAGACAACCCATGCTGCAAACCTTGTTCGAAATCGTGCTCGCCAACGCCGTTTTGGCGACTGTGCTGGCAATCGGCGTCGCCTTGTTCGCGCGGCTGTGCCGTCGTCCGGCGATTGCGCATGGGCTGTGGTTGTTGGTGTTTTTGAAATTGATCACGCCGCCGCTTGTGACGGTACCCCTCGAAATCCTACCGGCTCCTCCGGTCATCAGTACCTCTTCGGCTGTTATCCACGCGCCGGTGGAAACCACGGTCGCCGTGCAAGAAGCGCCTATTCCCACGGCAATCGTTGCAACAAACGCTGCACCACAACTTACCGCAGCCCCGCAGCCAGCAGGTTTTCCATGGCGCAATTATCTGGTCGAGGGAATTGTCGGCCTCTGGATCGCCGGGGCGTGCGGCTGGTTGTTGTTATTGGGCATACGGGCCTGGCGCTTCCATCGGATGGCTCGCCGGACCGCGCTCGCGCCAGCGGCATTGCAACAACAAGTACGTCGGTTATCAACTGCGTTCGGCGTGCAGGCGGTGCCGGAGGTCCGCATGATTCACGCGCAGGTCTCGCCGCTGTTATGGCGGATCGGTGGTCGTCCGGTGATCCTTTTGCCGGCTGAACTACTCACACAATTAACGCCCGCCCAGATCGACGGTATTCTCGCGCACGAACTGGCTCACTTACAGCGCCGCGATCATTGGACACGGCGGTTGGTGCTCTGTGTGACCGCTCTGTATTGGTGGCATCCGGTGCTCTGGTGGAGCCGGCGGGGCTTGGAGCAAGCGGCGGAGCAATGTTGCGACGCCGCCGTGGTCGCCCGCTTTCCCGACCACAGCCGCGACTATGCCGCGGCGCTATTACAAACGATCGACTTTCTAACAGGCGCTCGCCCACGGTTGCCAGCGTCGGCAACCACATTCGGGCAAGGCCGTTCACTGAAACGGAGATTTGCAATGATTCTGGACAAAGGAGTGTCCCCACGGTTGTCGTGGAAAATGCGCGGCGTGTTGGCTGCCGTTGGTTTGACGGTGTTGGTGGTTTCGCCGTGGGTGGTGGCGGAGGAGAAGGCGACGCTGGAAAAACCGCACCCTGAACCAAGAGCCGCTGTCGGTGCTTCGGAAGCGGAATTTGAACGAATTTACGCAGGTGGGAACGATGTAAAAACGGATTCTAAAACATTAAATCAATCCGTCTACATGGTTGCCTGTCGCATGTTGGTCCAAGATGAATCCGGCAGGGAGCATGTGATCTTTTCACCGCGGATTATTCTCGCCGAGAATCAAGAAGGGACGATCGCGGTCGGCCCCATCCCTGGACGCACTCCTAAGTCCGATCCCGAAATCTCGCAACTAATCACAATGGGCCGCGCCATGCGGCACGTGAAGGTGCAACAACTCGATGGCGATTTTGTTGCGTTCTTCGCCCGCATCGACGACAAACCCGAAATGAACAAGGGGCTCCTTCCTGATGATGACGGAGTGGTCACACGGGAATTCACGCATGTCTATACCAAGTCACTCAATGTTGTTGAGAAGGTCCGACTCGGCAAGACGTTTTCTGTTCCGTTTTACGATACGGACGACGACAAAAAATCAAAACGCTGTCTCGAATTCACCGTCACACGCATCGAAAAAGCGAAACCCAAATCGCCCGAACCCTCCGTATGGGGTTTCACGATACCGGACGATGCCTCACCGCTCGGACAGGAAATCCGCTCTGCTCTCAGCGTAGTGCTCAAAAAGAAAAAGAGCGTTCCCGCATTCATGGCAACGACAGCCATCAAAAACCTGCGAGTCACCGTCGAACAGGTCGTTGACGAACTGGGTGACGCTAAAAACTATCCATTGGTCGGCCCGGCGCGACTGCGTAAACAGCAAATCGAGTGTACGGCATTTTTCGACATCGAACGGCAATCAAACTGGCCGGTGCCTTTTACGAACGTTGAGAACTGCAAGGAAGTTTTCTATCTCAACTGGGATCAATTGTTTCGGGTTATTGAAAATCCGAGCGACAAAAATTCGCCCGCGAAATCCATCGGCGATGAAACGTCAAGCACAGATGCTGACGCCGGAACGAAAACGCCTGACTCAACAATTCTTCGAGGGGCAGGTGTGGTGAGCGACTCGGGTCTCGTCGGTGAGGTCATTTTCGATGAGCGAGTAAAGACGCCGTAGGCTTTTTTCCGCATCAAAATTTTGCCGGCCCGTGCCCCGAATTGGGGTTGCGGGCTGTTTTTCGTGGCATATGATTTGGATCGCGCTCCGCAACAGATTCGGGCTGGAAACCGCACCGCGTGGACCAGTCACTTTTGGTCAACAGCCGGTCTTTCAAGTGGGGGACTGCAACATCTCAAACCCAATTGCCAGTTTCGTTTCAGGCCGGTCGCGGCTTTCGGGTAATTTGGCCGGATCGGCTGATATTCGCCGGTTGGTGAAGCTAATCCCGTTGTGCCCGGCTTGTGATTTGGAGAATTTCATCAAGGCTTTGACAATTAAAGAGTTGCGCCACTGCCAATCACCGTAACTGGGTCACGATTTTCTTGACGATCGCCATCCAGCAGGTAGACTTCCCTCAGACGAGAGAACGTCTCAACGGCTTCGCGGAGGCGAAAACACGGACGGGCCATCTGCAGCGTCGAATCCTTGGATTTGACACCAAGAATTATCACTATTTCATTTGTCCCAGCCGCATAATACGTCGCTACCGCAGGAGTCGTTGGTGCCCCGCCAGTCTTCCGAAGAATTCAAAGAACTTGTCCGTTCCCGCACGGACATCGTCAGCCTGATCGGTGAAGGCGTTTCGCTTGAGTCGCGTCGCGGCGGGCATGAGTTCGTGGGGTTGTGTCCGTTTCATGACGATCGTAATCCTTCGCTGCGCGTCTATCCGGAGCGGCAATCGTTTAAGTGTTGGTCCTGTAATACAGGCGGCGATTGCTTTGAATTTGTGATGCAAAGCGAACGGGTCGAATTTCGCGAAGCCATTGAGCTGTTGGCCACCCGGGCCAATATCGAAATGCCTCGCACACATCAACGCGGCAGCCAGAGTCAAGACGGAACCAGCAAGAGTCAATTGTTTGAAGTGGTTGCTTGGGCTGAGCAACAATTTCATGAATGTCTGTTGAATAGCCCACAGGCGGCGACAGCGCGTGATTATTTGAATTCGCGCGGTTTCACTGCCGATGTCATCGCCGCTTATCGCTTGGGTTATCATCCCAACGATTGGGAATGGTTGATTCAGCGAGCACGGGGCAAGTTTGGCTTAGATGTTTTGACGGCTGCCAAGCTGGCCGCCCAACGGGATGGCGGACGCGGTTATTATGATTATTTCGTAGATCGGGTGATGTTTCCGATTCGCGACATGCAACGTCGCCCTGTTGCATTTGGAGGACGTATCCTTCCGGGAGAGACGCGTGAAAACGCTCCAAAATATTTTAATAGTTTAGAGAGCATTATCTTCACTAAAAGCCGTCTGCTCTACGGTTTCGATCATGCTCGCGACGCGATTCGCAAGACCGACACGGTGGTTGTCGTGGAAGGGTACACGGATTGCATTACGACACATCAGCACGGCCAGATGAACGTTGTCGGCACATTGGGAACGGCCCTGACCGAAACACACGTGACCAACCTAAAGCGTTTTGCCCGCAAAGTGGTCTTGGTCTACGACGGTGACGATGCCGGCCAAAACGCGGCGGAACGGGCTTTGACGAAGTTTTTGGCCCAAGAGGTGGATCTGAGAATCATGACATTGCCCGCCGGCATGGATCCGGCGGACTTTTTGGCCACCCACGGAGCGGCCGCTTTTGCGAAAGACATCGAACAAGCCCCGGAGGCTTGGCAGCATAAATTCAGAAGAGCAGTGGCTCGTTATGGCGTAGACTCAATTGATGCCAAGGATCGCGTGTTAGACGAAATGCTGGAGGTCCTGGCAACGGTGCCGCACACCGGTGGTGCGGATGCGGGAAAATGGCGGAATCGTGAGGATTTGATTTTAGGGTCGCTGGTCCAACGGTTGGGGCTGAAGGAACATGCGGTCAGACAACGTCTGAGCGATATTCGCCGACGGGCCGCTGACCGGCAACGAAACCACGACGGTCCGGAGGCCATGCAGCACGACGGACCAGCATATGATTCTGTTTCACTGCCGCGGAAATCACTCTCCCGCCGTGACGTATACTTGGAACAAGAATTATTGCAGATTGTCTTGGCCCACCCTGCTGTGGTCGGACGCTTACGGGAAGACTTTGCTTGCGAGGAATTACAGGACCCGCAATTACGAAAACTTTTGGCCTGTTGTTATGGACTTATGGATGCGGGAGAGGAATTGACCTTTCTCCGTGTGATGGCTGAGTTGGAGGACTCCGCCTTGAAAGGAATCGCTGTCTCATTGGATGAGGAAGCCCGCCGAAAAGGAATCGGCGCGGATCTGCTGGAACAAACTTTGGCCTGCCTGCGCGAGCGTCACACGACCGACGCGGTGGAGATGTCCGGCCAAATACGCGAGCAGGTCCAACAGTCGGGTGGCGGACTAAATGATGAAACAGCGGCGATGTTACGCCGGCTTTCTGAATACAACAAGAAACGCGCAGTCAAGAACAAGTTGGCTTGAATATCGCGGAGGACTCTCTGTGCACAGACTCGACGAAAACCTAAAAGTTTTAGTGGAACAAGGGAAGCAGCAAGGTTATTTGACCTTCTCACAGGTCAATGACTACCTTCCCGATGAAGCCGTGAATCCCGAAAAGCTCGACAACTTGTTGATGTCTTTAGAGGAGATCGGGCTGGACATCGTCAACGACGAGCAACCGGCGGTTGCCAATCCGAAGAAGAAACGCGCCCGGGCCACGCGAAGCAAAAAATCGGATGAAGAACAATCGCGGCGGATTGACGATCCGGTACGGATGTATCTGACGCAAATGGGCGAAATCCCGCTGCTCACGCGGCCTGAGGAAATCGCGCTGGCCAAAAAAATTGAGGTCACCCGTCGTCGTTTTCGCCGGCAATTGCTGGAAAGCGATTACGCACTGAAAACCTCGCTCGACATTTTGACCAAGGTCCACCAAGGGCAATTGCCTTTTGACCGGACCATCAAAGTCTCGGTCACCGAAGGTTTGGAAAAGACGCAGATTCTCGGTCGCATGCCGTACAATCTTGCGACGCTTGAGGAATTGCGGCGGAAAACCATCGAGGATTTTGCGATTGCCACCGATGAATCGGCGACGCAGAAAGTTCGCCGTGATGCTGAAGAACGGCTGAAGGTCCGGCGGCGCAAAATGGCGACGCTGATCGAAGAGTTGAGTTTGCGGACGCAGCGGTTGCAACCGTCGCTGAAACGGCTGGAACAAATCTGCCGACGGATGATCGACATCGAAAAGCAGATTTACAGCATCCGCAACCTCAAGACGGCCAAAGACGAACGGGCCAACCTGCAGAAAGAGTTGCAGGATCTGATGAACATGACATTGGAGACGCCCAAAAGTCTGCGGAAGCGGATGCGGAACATTCAAGAGCGGTTCGCCGCTTACGAATTGGCCATGAGGCAGTTGTCGGGCGGGAACTTGCGGTTGGTGGTTTCGATTGCCAAGAAATACCGCAACCGTGGCTTGAGCTTTTTGGATTTGATCCAAGAAGGAAATACCGGCTTGATGCGGGCGGTCGATAAATACGAGTATCGCCGCGGCTACAAGTTTTCGACGTACGCCACTTGGTGGATTCGCCAGGCGATCACCCGCGCCATTGCCGATCAAGCCCGTACGATTCGGATTCCGGTGCATATGATCGAGACGATGTCCAAGCTCCGTAAAGTCAGCAAAACGTTGCTGCAGGAGAACGGCCGCGAACCGACGATTGAGGAAACGGCCGAAGCAGCTGAAATCAGCCTGGAAGAAACGCGTCGCGTGCTGAAAATCTCGCGGCACCCGATCAGTCTGGATCGTCCGGTTGGGGAGAGTGAAGATAGCTATTTCGGCGATTTCATCGAGGACGACGCTGTTGATAATCCAGTCAACGCTGCAACGCAGGAAATGTTGAAAGACAAGATCGACTATGTGCTGCGGACATTGACCTATCGCGAGCGGGAAATCATCAAGCTGCGATACGGCTTAGGAGACGGGTACACCTATACGTTGGAAGAGGTGGGCCGGATCTTCAAGGTCACCCGCGAGCGGGTTCGACAAATCGAAGCCAAGGCGGTTCGCAAACTGCAACATCCGGTGCGTAGTAAACAGTTGAAAGGCTTTTTAGACAGCCTGGCGACGGGAGTCGCTGGGGAATAAACGGTTCAGGGCCGGTCAATTTTGACCGGCCTTTTTTTGTGACGTGCTGAACAGGACCAGTTCCGCTATTATGTGGGGGAAGTCGTTTCCCGGAGAACCCTGGGCTCCTGTGGGGCAAAATTCCTGTGGGGCAAACCTGCACCGGGGCAAAAACGATCGACCCGTTTTGCAACAACTTGTTGTGCATTAGCCATCCGTGATTTTTAGCTTCTCATACAAGCATCACTCATGGCTGAAAATTCAATCCCAGCCGCGACGTTCAACGTCGGAGACCGATTACGATGGCAGCGACCACCCATAGTTTGAGCGAGTTACACCAATTGCATTTGAAGTTGGAGAACGCACAAAGCCAGTTGGATCGGGGGCCCAAGCAGATCCAGGCCCGCCAACGGTTCGTGGAGACAAAAAAAGAAGAAGCTGCGGAGGTGCATGCGAAGTTTCAGAAACTGAAAATGGACGCGGACTCCCGCAGTTTACAACTGAAGACCAACGAAGCCCGCATTGAAAGCTTGCGCGGCAAACTCAACGCGGCGGCTTCCAACAAAGAATTCAACATCATCAAGGAACAAATCGAAGCGGATGAAGTTGCCAACAGCGTGTTGGAAGACGAAATCCTGGAAGCCTTGGAGAAAGTCGATTCCACTTCAACCGAAGTGGGGCAAGCCGAACAGGCGGTCAAGGACGCCGAAGCGGAAACCGCCCGGATTAGCCAGCAAGTCACCGAATCCAAAGCAGGGTTAGAAGCGGAATGCGAACGACTTCAAGCTGCCATCAAAGTTGCTGAAACCAGTATTCCCCCGAAAGTGGGAGAACAATATCGCCGCTTGGTGCAGGCGCACGGCGCCAGTGCGATGGCGGCCGTCACCGATTCGGTCTGCAGCAATTGCTTTGTCGGGATCACGGCCCAAATGTTGGTCCAGCTCAATACCCACCAGGTGATCTTTTGCAAAACCTGCGGCCGGATGCTGTACATCGACGATTCGGCATGATTTTTCTCGCGGATTCTCACAGCATCGCCACATAGGGTGGGTTGGGGGGACGGGGAATCGGAGTGGCCGCCGCGGTGAAAATCGCCTTCCGAAGGATCCGCAATCAGCATAGAATGGCTGTCTAGGAGGGTTTTGTGTCGTTGACTCCCCTCGTCGTGCCGCTTCTATCTCAATAGGCTGGTTATGCTGATCGAATCCATACGCCGCTGCTCGCGTGGGGCGATGATATGCCTTTTGGCTGTCGCTGTTGAAGCAGTCCTCATCGAAGGTGCTGCCGTTGCGGATCGGCCCGGTCAAGCGGAGCGTCGTCGGCAAGTCCAACTGAATAAGTATGAGGCGCTGCAGGCGAAGTTCGCAAAGTCGTTGGAAGAGGTCGCTGCCCAATGTGACCAAAACGGCTTTCCCAAGCAGGCAGCAGCAATCCGCGAATTAGGGGTTCCGCTGCCGGTGGACGATCTTCGCACACTCGAGTTGCCGGATAAAATTCAGCCCGATATTGCCAACGATCTCTCGCCGGCCGAACGGCGCTGGCGCGTCGAATTGCGGCATCTCCAGCAGGAGCAGGCGATCCAGTTGTATCAGCTTGCCCAGCGCGTGATAGAAATCGGTGAAGTCCGTTTTGCCTATCAGTTGATTCAAGAGGCGGTGCGGCAGGACCCCGATAACAAATCGGTCCGCAGTTTTTTGGGCTATGAACGGAGCGGCGATGAATGGACCACCCCGTTTCTGGCTCGCATGCGGCAGAAACATTATGTCAACACCGAAAAGTTTGGCTGGTTACCTCGTGATCACGTCAAGCGTTACGAAAAAGGTGATCGGTATTTCCGGTCGGGCCGCGGCAGCGTCGGACGCTGGGTGAGCGCCGCCCAGGAAGCGGAATTGCGCCGCAGTTTCAAAAACGCTTGGGAGGTGGAGTCTGAGCATTATCTCATCAAGACCAACCACAGCCTGGAGCGGGGCGTCGAGTTGAGTCGTCAGCTTGAGCAGTTCTATCGCGTCTTTTTCCAGACATTTTCCGGTTTTCTCACCACTCAGGATCAGCGGTCGAGCTTGGCCAAGGGGCGGCGACGCTCCACGAAAAATCAGTTTGAAATCCATTATTTCAGCAACAAAGAGGATTATGTCGAGGCGCTGCGGCCCCGCGTTCCGGAGATCAGCATCACGACCGGTTTGTATTTGACCGACACAGGCATCGCCTATTTCTACCATCAACCCGAAATGGATGAGGATCCCGAGGGCCCTGCCACGCGTACGATTTTTCACGAAGCGACGCATCAGCTCTTTGCCGAAACCCGCAAGACACGCCGCAAGTCGTTGATGGTCGGCGAGCATGCCCACTTTTGGATCATCGAGGGGATCGCCTGTTACATGGAGTCCTTCGCCAAGAAGGGGGATCGCTACGAGTTGGGTGACCCGATGTATCAACGCTTTCGTGCTGCTCGGTATCGCTATCTTGAGGATGACTACTACATTCCCTTGGGAAGATTCGCCTCGCAGGGCGCGAATGAAATCCAACACTCCATCGAGATTCGCAAACTCTACAGCCAAGCCTCTGGGTTGACGCATTTCTTCATGCACTACAAAGATGGCAAATATCGCGACGCGCTGATTGAGCATCTTTCACAGCTGTATAGCACCAACCTCCGGGTCCGGGAACGACCCGCCACACTGCCGCAACTCATCGGCACGGATTACAAAACGTTGGACGAACAGTACGGCGAATACATGCGGGCCGAGCAAGAGAGACTCACCGCACAAGCCAACAAATAATCCGTCCCGCGTACGACTTGAAATCATGAACTCCCCCGACTACCGCGGCATTCTCAACATCAATAAGCCGGCCGATATTACGTCCCGTCGTGTCGTCGACGTCGTGCAACGAATCGTTCGTCCCGCGAAGGTGGGACACGGAGGCACGCTTGATCCCCTGGCGACTGGCGTGGTGGTCGTCTGTATCGGGGCAGCGACGCGGCTCATTTCGTACGTCCAGCAAGGCCGCAAGGAATACCGGGCGCAGTTTCGCTTAGGCCTTCGCAGCAATACCGACGACATCACCGGTGAGGTCGAGACAGTGGAAGACTCCACGCAGCCGACTGCAGCGGCGGTTGCCCAAGCTCTGCAAAATTATGTGGGCGAAATCAATCAGGTTCCGCCGCAATTCTCAGCTGTGCATATCGACGGCCGACGCGCCTATAAAATGGCCCGCGCCGGAAAAACCCTCGACATCCCCGCCCGCCCGGTCCAGGTGTATCGCATTGATATTCTCAACTACACCTTCCCTGAATTGGAGGTCGAGATTGAGTGCGGCTCGGGAACTTATATCCGTTCTATTGGCCGCGACATGGGAGAGGAACTCGGTTGCGGCGCCGTGATGACCCAGTTGGAACGCACGCGTGTGGGGGACTATCGTCTCGACTCTGCTGTCGAACTGGATTCGCTGTCCCGTGAGTCGCTTTCCGCTGCGCTGTTGCCACCACTGTCGGCAGTGGCGCACTTGCCCCTCTATGCATGTTCTGAGGCCGACATGGAGAACATCCAGCACGGCCGCGCGATTCACGTTGCTCAGCCGATGTCCGATGATTCCGCCGCGACGGTGGCGATCACCGCTCCCGACGGCCGGCTGGCTGCGATTGCGACGTACAAAGACGAGATGCTGGCTCCCAAAAATGTTTTTAAGTGAAAGTCGCGGCAACTCTTTTGGTCGCTGTTCACGAATTTGCGCGATTGAAAATTGAATTTCTCCGCCGTTTCCTCCATCCTGTCGGTGAAACTTATTACCCAATCGACTGGGGCGAATCGGCATGGATTCAACGTTCAGCTTTCTTGGGCTGGTCATACTTGTCGTAGAATTGGTGGGGGTGTACTCGGCGGTACATGCGATTCTCTTCACCAGGACCTCGCAAGGAGCGATTGCCTGGGCTTTTCCCTTAGTGTTATTTCCCTTCGCGGCTGTGCCGTTGTATTGGGTGTTCGGTGGCAAAAAGTTCGAAGGCTACGTCTGTGCTCGTCGCGAAGGCGAGCTGCGTCTCAAGCATATCACCGAAGAATTATCGCAATATAGCGAGGAGTTCACCTCGGGGCTTGAGCACCCGGTCGACGACTTGAAGGTGGTTGAAAAACTCGCCGCACTCCCGTTTACGAAGCACAACCAGGTGGAATTGCTGGTTGACGGTCCCGACACATTTGCGGCGATCTTCGAGGGAATTCAATCCGCCCAAGACTATATCCTCATTCAATTCTTCATCATCCACGACGATGAAATTGGCCGCGAACTCCAAAAACACCTGCTTGCCAAACTCAAAGCTGGGGTCCGTGTCTATTTTCTCTACGACGGAATCGGCTGTTACAAACTCCCCAACGAATACCTGCGTCTTTTGATTGATGCCGGAGCCAAGGTTAGTTCTTTCCGCAATTCCACCGGCTGGCGCACGCGTTTCCAACTCAATTTTCGCAACCACCGCAAGATCGTTCTCGTCGATGGTCGGTCTGCTTATGTCGGTGGGCACAATGTTGGTGATGAGTACATGGGACGCTCCCAGCGGTTCGGGCATTGGCGGGACACGCACGTCAAACTGACCGGCCCGGCGGTGCAATGCGTGCAGTTGTCCTTCCTCGAAGATTGGTATTGCGCGACGCACGAAGCCCCTAAGCTGGTATGGGAGCCCCAATCGGCCGCCGACGGCGACAAGGACACGATCGTCATTGCCTCCGGACCGGCCGATGAATTGGAGACCTGCAGCCTGTTCTTCGTGCAGGCGATCCATTCCGCGCGGCGGCGGTTGTGGATCACCAGCCCGTATTTCGTGCCGGACGCGCAGGTGATTGCTGCCCTGCAATTGGCGGCGCTGCGCGGCGTTGACGTCCGCATCCTGCTGCCGGAAAAACCGGATCACCTGTTGGTGTACCTGTCGGGCTTTTCGTTCGTCGAAGAAACCGAACCGGCCGGTGTGAAATTCTACCGCTACCAGCCCGGCTTTTTGCATCAAAAGGTGATACTCGTCGATGACCAGTTCGCCGCCGTGGGAACCGCCAACCTGGACAACCGCTCATTCCGCTTGAACTTCGAACTCACGATTGCCACCCTCGACAAAGATTTTGCCGCTGAAGTCGCCGCAATGCTAGAAACCGATTTCGCCAACAGCCGCCTCACCGGCGCCGACGAACTCCGCGCCCGCCCCTGGTGGTTCAAGGTCGCAGTGCAGGTCTCGCGGCTGATGGCGCCGGTGCAGTGATGTTTGGCGATCAATTCTGTGCTGTTGGACGTTTCGCCGGTTTGGACAGCGGTAGCTTCTTCTTGAAGAATTCGTTAGTCCGTTCGATTTCTTGCGGATCGCGCCGGACCCCATTGTAAGTGATGACGGAGCGCCAAAGTTCGTCCGCAATTCCTTCCGAAGGCATGAGCACGATTGCACCGTCAGCCTTGGCAAAAACAATGGTATCTGATTGAGGTCCACCGAGTTTGGGCAGAGGTGCTGCGGGGTCGTAGGGAATATCTTCTGGTTTGGTCCAAGGAATATCACGGATCGATTCTACGAGCAGTAATGTATGTTGCAGTCCGTCCCCTCTCGAAATCTCATCAAGAGTGGTCCCTTTGGGATTTCCGAACGGCGTTTCCGGTCCGGTGAATACAAAATAGGCTGCGTTTGTCGAATCGTCATCATGCCTATAGACCTCCGGAATTCGTTGAATGACTGTTTTGTTGTGTTCGCTGTCCCACGGCTCATCCAACTTGTAGCCTTGATATTGATCACCGGCGACGCGGAGGCCGAGGTACGGCAATAAAGCCACTCGCCAACTGTGCGGCGTTTTGCCGTCAGGACCCATCACGACCGCTGGTGGAAAATGACCATTCGCAGCGTTGTAGTCGTGCATTGCCAGGGCGATTCGCCTGAGGCGGCTTACTGCTCGGTCTCGCTGCATGTCAGCGCGTACGGCTTGAATCACAGTTACGGCACTCTTGAGAACTGGTGCTACTTCCAGCGTCGTGGATGCCGTGATTTGGACCATCGTGTCTTTACGCGTTACCCGCGCACTCTCCAGAAATCGCATCCCCGTTTCTTCTAGAGCCTTTGTTTCGGGGCTCTTTGGTATCTGCTTCAGCAAGTTTTTCAGCAAATCGATAGAAGCTGCCCAAGTCTTGTCTAAACTTTCGGCATCCGTATCGTTCTCGCAATCAGCAAATCCTTTAACTGAGAAAATCGAATCGAAGTTGCAACCGATAATGAGAGACTCCGACTGTTCCCAATACGGTGCGAGGAGCCGCAGAAGTCTTCGTACCGTTGGCGGCGCTTCAAGTCGGTGCGACAATTTAGTTGAATCAATCGCGCCAAAGAAATGATTTTCTGCAATTTCTTCCCACGCAGCATCTGGTATGAATTTGACTTGAGCCTCCAGACTACTGTCAATGACTCGTTTTAGGTTTGTCTCACCCAATGTCACTACGAAGGTACGATCGTCAGGGCGGAAATAACAAAACCCCATTTTATCCGACTCATAGTAAACCTGCCCAGCGTGCACTTTTTCCTTTGCATCGGGTGCGAATAAGGTTTCGAGTCTCCCAAAGTTCGTTGGGCGGACCGCTCGAATCATTAACGGTCCAAAATTAATGTTTTCTATGAAGTCAACCATGATGATTTGTTCAATCTCTGCAACAGGCATCCCAATCATTTTTTGAATGCCGAGGTCTTCGTTGAGCATTTTGGAAATCAAGGCCAAATCCCCGTTTTTGAAAATCGCCGCCGGCCGTACCCCGGCAACCGATCTGGCATTTGCTGGAATATACGACAATTCAAAACGATCACTCGGCGCTGTGGCAGCTGCCGGCTTCTCGTCATTCGCTTGAGCGAATTGCGGCTCGTCCGCTATGGCAATTGGCGCATCAGGTTGTCGCAAGCCCACAACTCCAATCCCCACCGCCGCCAATAATCCCACCACGACCACACGCGCGGCCCCGGGTAAACGTGTCGACAATCGCTTCGAGTGCTTCAGCATTTCGACTCTCCTGATTAAGTGTCCTCGGGACGGTAAAAAAGTGCGGGCCGGCCAACTCACCGGCTGGTCCGCCTGGCGCAGCGCCATGGCTGCCAACATCTGCAAATATTCCAGACGTCCGCCCGCGAGCGCGGCGGCGGAGGCGTCGGCGGCTAATTCTTGTTCCAATCGCAACCGCCCGGCGAGCCAATGCACCAGCGGGTTGTAATAGTGCAGCACCAATCCGATTTGGGCGATGACGTACGTTAAAAAATCTCCGCGGCGGATATGCACGATTTCATGCGCCAGCACTGCCCGTCGTTCAAGCGGCGTCCAAGACCGCCACGCAGCCGGCAACAAGATCACCGGTCGTCGCCAACCGACGGTCGCCGGAGCGGCAAGTTGGTCCGCTTCGAGTAATTCCACACGGCGCGGGCAAGCTAACTCCGCCCGCAATAGGTCCGCTGACTCTCGCAATTCGTCATCTTCAATCGGCCGTCCTGAGTTGCGCAGCGCGCGCACCGCCCACAACCCGGCCAAGAGTCGCACGCAACCCAAAGCCGACAACGCCAAGCAAACAACCACAGCGATCTCGGTCCAGGTCCACGCGTGCGTTGTGGGGCCAGTGGCGGGAACGGTCAGTTCATGCGTCAATGCGTCGCCAAAACCGGTCAGCCAAGCGGCAATGCCGGCCTGTGGTATTTCGGGTGGATGGGGCGTCAGCGTGGGGACTGCTGCCACGGTC